>JABHTA010000226.1 GCA_018669945.1 Flavobacteriales bacterium | reverse complement strand
TGAACCTGCTCTATCAAATTTAAGCAGAAGAGTGTCGCTAAGAAGAATCGAAATCAACTAACTTTGCTATATGATTGAAGTATTTAATGATTTTTCTGGATGGTTAATATCACAGGGCGTAAATGAAGATATAGCCCATTATGTAAGGCTTTCAATATTACTTGGAGTGCTTACTGCTTTGTTATTTATTGTAGAATTTATCGCTCGTAAAATAGTTGTTGGAGGAGTAAAACGAATTTTCACACTAACTACTAACAAATGGGATGATGTATTGGTCGAGAAAAAAGTATTTAATCGTTTGGCGCACCTCTTCCCTGCAATGGCCGTTTATTGGCTAGCGCCATTCGTCTTTATTGATTTCCAATTTCTGACTCCTATTATTCACAAACTTGTTGATGTTTATGTAGTTGGAGTGATTCTTCTGGTGTTTATTTCATTTTTCAATGCGCTAGAATACTACTTTTCTAATTCTAAGAAATTTAAAGATAAACCTATCGAATCATACTTTCAGCTAGCAAAACTGATCGCTTATTTTATTGCAGGTATTTTCATTTTGTCAGTTGCGCTGGGTAAATCACCAATCTATTTGTTAAGTGCTTTTGGAGCTATGACAGCCATCATCATGCTTATTTTTAAGGACACCATACTCGGTTTTGTCGCTAGTATTCAGATTGCAGCTAACGATATGTTACGTGTAGACGATTGGCTCGAAATGAGTAAATATGGCGCAGATGGAGATGTGATAAAAATCACTTTAAATACAGTAAAGGTTCGAAATTGGGATAAAACCATAACCACCATTCCTACCTATGCATTGGTTTCAGAGTCTTTTAAAAACTGGCGAGGGATGGAAGATACAGGTGCTAGAAGAATTAAAAGACATATGTACATTCGGCCGAAAAGCATTGAATTTGTTGATGTTATTATGCTAGATAAGTTTAGACATTTTCAACTTTTAGAAAGCTATATAATTGATCGACAGAAAGAAATTGAAGAGTACAACTCCGCTAACAATACCGACAAAAAAGAAACTATTAATGGTCGAAACTTAACCAATATAGGCGTATTTAGAAAATATGGCGAGTTGTATCTACTTAACCATAAAGAAGTCAATAATGATTTAACTTTAATGGTTCGGCAGCTACAACCAAACCAATATGGCCTTCCTTTAGAAATCTATTGCTTTGCAAATACAACTGAATGGGTAGAATATGAAAATATTCAGTCTGACATAATGGATCATCTACTCGCATCAGCTGAATCTTTTGGACTAGAAGTTTATGAGTTGAATGGTGGGATAAACCAATAGTCAAAAAACAATATCTTAAATTATCTGAAGAAATAATCTAATTTGCGCTGTAAAGCTTAATAATAAAAAATCTTTTTAGAACGAAACGCAAAATTGAAGTCTATTTCACCTTGCATAATTCATGCAATTTATCCAGGGTTTCTATTGGTCCGTCAACAACAAACATATTTATTACCCAAGCAGGTATGTTTCCGTTTGGATCGGCAACAAAAGAGTAAATAACTTTAACGTCTGTCCCTTCTTGAATTAACTTCCAGGATCCTTCTGCATTTTCAATTTTAACCGCATCCTCCTTTTTCTGGGGAATTTCCGCGTTAATTGTTATTTCAATGTAAACTTCTTTGGGAGTATTGGTGGTTATTTTATGATTTAAGGCCATTTCTCTCTGTTCAAAGGGCCAAGGCAAATCAAGAAGTAAATAGGATAACCATTGTTCTTCATTTGTCTTTTTAATCATCTCACCGACAGAAACGTCAGAAATCCAATCTTCAGTTTTATCAGCATATTTAATAATGTTAACCACTTTAGACATTTTAATATTTTTATATGTCGTTATTGCCTTAAACATTTTGATTTCGTATCCAGTTATATTTTTAGTGTAAATAATTATTCCATTCTTTTTCTTCGCTTCTTCCCAATCGGATTGAAAAGGAGAAAATGCAATGCATATAAGAGCAATAGCTGATAAACCAAATACCCCCAAAGAATTAAGCTTGCTGATTGTCATTCCTTAGTTTTTCTTAAAATATAACTCGGCACAATCTTTACCTACAGAAGTACCTAATGCAACTCCCATACCTCCTAACCTAACTCCGCAGCTAAGATTGTTGGAGATGTTTTTAACTATTGGGGTTTTCGCTTTACCAACCCCCATTATACCCGCCCAAGAATAATCTATTTCAAATGGTGTATTTGGTAAAATAACTTCTTTTATTAATGTATTCAACTGATTTAAGATAAGCAAATTACAATCCATCACATCGGTTCTCTCACCTTCAAAATCAAGGTTTCTCCCTCCTCCTAACAAAATTCGATCATTAATATTTCTAAAATAGTAATACCCCTTATCATAATGAAAAGTACCTTTTATTTTCAAGTTATCAATGGGTTTTGTAATTATTACTTGAGCTCTTGCTGGCTCAACATCATCATTAATAAATTGTTTAGCGAAGCCATTTGAACATATAACCGCATGGCCAGTTTTGATTGTCATTCCGCCTTCTAATATTAGCCCAACACCACTACCTAAATCATTTATTTCTTTAACAGATGCTCCGTTAAGAACTTTGACTCCCTCCTGCTTTGCTAGGTTAAGATAAGCCGACATCATTTTACCGGTATCTATCTGCGCTTCAAAGTTGTTTTTAATCAATCCTATAATACCCTCAAACCCAAATGAATTCTCCTCAATTTGGAATACATCACCACCGAAATCGCCTCTAAGTAAGTTATTGAACTCGTTAATTCTATCCTGACAACTATTAAATTCTTCTTTCTGATCAGGTTTAAAAAGCTCAAAACCTCCGTTTTGTTTAAAATCAAATTTATTTTTACCTAGCAAGTTAACTAGGGTTTCTAATCCTCTTTTACGATATTGGATAAGTTCTACAATTTCATCTAGAGAAGAAGTTTGAAGGTCATCTAATATCTCGCCTAATGAACCAAAACAAGCGAATCCAGCATTCTTACTGCTTGCGCCCCAAGGTGTCATACCCCTTTCTAATACTACAACTTTAATCTTTGGATTAGCTCTTCTAATATGAATAGCTGTTGACAATCCTGTAATCCCGCTTCCAATGATTACAACATCAGGATTTCCAATAAACTCTTTATTTTCCCAATAGCTAAAATTCATATTCAAATGTATATAATCTCTGCTTCCAATTCTCGTATATTTGTTTCTTAAACTGCGACAAATGAAAGAACTAAAAATGGCCATATCTTCGTTTTTTATAAGCTTCATGAGTATTGGTGCATCTGGCCAGTCAGATTCTATTGTGGAGCCGAAAGAGATCATTTACAACTATGAAATTCAGTCTTTAACAGGAACAGATATAAGTCTAGCTGATTTCAAGGGCAAGAAGATACTTTTTGTGAACGTTGCTTCAAAATGTGGATTTACACCACAATATGAAGAATTGCAAAAGCTAAGTGAGCAATATAAAGACAAACTAGTAATTATTGGTTTGCCTTGTAATCAATTTGGTGCTCAAGAACCTGGCACATCAGATGACATTGCCACTTTTTGTCAAGTAAATTATGGGGTTACTTTTCTGATTACCGAGAAAATTAAAGTTAAAGGAGATGAACAGCATGACATCTATAAATGGCTTACATCAGAAGAAAAAAATGGAAAAATGGACTCTAAAGTAAAATGGAATTTTCAGAAGTATTTGGTTGACGAAAAAGGTCGATTAATCAATGTATTCTACTCTCAAACGAAACCTTTATCTAGCAAAATAACCTCTTTTTTATAGCTATTTAATAAACTCATAATTTTCAGCTTACATATTATGCAAGTAATTTATGTCTTTCCATAAGTTGTAAGAAAATATATGTTTATACTTCATATAATTTAATTGTTTGTAATTACATACTCTATGATCTTTTAATACCTATTTATAACCAATCATTATTCGGCTATATCCTTTGTAACAAAAATGAGTTTTGTTCGTCTTATTGTAAATTAGCGTTTAATGAAGAACCTTATCCTACTCATCCTTTTTACTTTAACATCATTAATCACTTTTGGTCAGTATGTTAATGGTCAATTAGTTGATGAACAAGGTCAAGCCCTACCATTTGCCAATGTTTACATAAAAGAATCAACTTATGGCGTTTCAAGCGATGGTAATGGAATGTTCTTTCTTGAACTCGAAAAAGGTTCTCACACAATCGTATTTAGTTTTGTCGGTTACGAAACTGTCGAAGAAAAAATTGTTATAGAAAATGAGCCTATAAAACTTATCGTAACACTTAAAAGAGGTGCAACATTATTGAATAATGTTGAAATTGTAGCAGATACCAGAGGCAGAGCAAAGCAAATTATGAAACAAGTGCGCGAAAAAAGTTCGTTTTATTTGGGTCAAGTCGATAATTATGAGTGTAAAACCTATCTCAAAACATCTCTAGAAAAAGAATTGGTAAAGCCGAAAAAATCAGATTCTCTAAAATTCATAGGCGACTCGATTACTAGCGTTAGTAAAACATCTGCAAAAAATGATGATTTAAAAAGCTATTTTAAAAAAGAAAAACTAAATTTAATAGAGTCTGTCTCTCAGACCTATTTTGAACACCCAAATAGTTACAAAGAAAAAATTGAAGCTTACCATGACTATGCTGAGCAAACAGGACAAGGTGATGGCAAAGATGTTTCTATAAGTTATGATTTTGAAGAACAAAGCATTGCTCCAAGTTCGTTTATGGAAGTTAATCCCTACTTACTATATTTAGATATATCTTCCGTTGATCTTAATTTCTATAAAAGATATATTCACTACCCTACTGTATGCAACAAGCCGCTTCTATCGCCTTTAGCCTCAGGATCACAAATAAGCTATATCTATGATTTTGGAGGAGCGTTTTACGAAGACGGGAAAAAGATTTACCGAATCGATTTCAGGCCCGTTTTTGATACTGAGGCATTATTTACGGGAACTTTATTTATTGAGGATAGCACATGGGCGTTAAAAACAATTGATGTGAAAATCAATAAAGCGTCCATGATGATGTGCAAAGAGTTTCGCATTATCCAGAATTACAAGGAAGTTGTTAGCGCAACTTATCTCCCAACTAGACGAGAAATTACCTACACCATTAAAGATGGTCGATATGAGATATTGGGAAACACGAGAGTTGATCATTCTGATTATAAAGTGAATCAAGAATTTGGTTCACGTTTTTTCAACAACGAAATTAAAGAATACGGTGATGATGCTTTTGATAAAGATTCTACTTATTGGCGAGAAGAAAGAACCTTAACATTAAAAGATAGCGAGCTTGAATTCATTAACGAAAGTGATAGTATGAGCAGGTACTATGCAAGTGATGAATACTTTGCCAAAATAGATTCTTCATTTAATAAAATTAATGGTTGGGCACCACTCATTGGTGTTGGTCATCGAAATAGGAAAACGGGTACAGAATGGTATATCAAAGGATTAATGGAACAGATTAATCCATTTGGCATAGGAGGTTATCGACACAACTTACCAGCTCATTTCAATAAAGATTTCAATAATGGTTTGGGAATAGAAACGAAAGGTTTACTTGATTATGGTTTTACCAACCAAGATTTAAAAGGAGAATTAGAAGTAGGCTTTACTTATAATCCAAAGAAATTCATGAAGACAGCTGTTAGAGCGGGGGATACATATGAAATGATTAACAACTATGCTTCTATTGAGCAAACATTTAGTAGAAGCAACTATGTCCGTTCAATTAATTTTGGCATTACTCAACGTATAGAAGTTTTCAATGGTTTTTATGCCGAACTGGCTTTTGATTATACAGATCAAGATCCGATTAGTGATTTAAAGTTAGCCCGATGGAGTTCGTATTTATTTGGAGCACTAAACGAACCCGTTGACTTTAATCGTTATATAAAAAGCGAGTTGAAACTTGAAATACTTTATCGAATTAATCAGAAATATGTATTTAAAAATGGGAGAAAATTAATAATTGGTTCTAGTTATCCAGAAATAACTTTCACATACCGCAAAGGAATTCCAAATATCTTGGGTAGTGAAGTCGATTTTGATTTTATTGAATTAGGTGCTTCCAATGAATTAAATATTGGTAGATACGGTAAAAGTAATTGGCAAGTTAAGGGTGGAACCTATCTAAACAAGAATAATCTACGAATTTTAGAATACAAATATTTTAGAGGTTCAGATCGGTATTTTTTCTCAGACCCCGTTTCGTCATTTCAATTATTAGGCCCAACATTGAGTACGCCAAACGAATATTTGAGTGCTAACTATATACATCACTTTCAAGGTACATTAATTAACAAAATTCCTTTAGTTAACAAAACAAAAATTGAACTAGCAGCAGGTTCTGGAGTGTTGTTAATTCCTGATTCAGATTTTGCTCATATTGAACTTTTTGCAGGTATTGAAAAAGTGTTTAGAATAAAAGAGCAATTATTTAGAATTGGTGCTTACGCGGTTGGTGCAGATAATACTGCTTCATCGGCAGACCTTACCTATAAATTTGGCATCAGCTTCTTTAATCCATTCACCAAAAGTTGGGATTACTAGAAAATGATATAACATTCAAGCTATCGCCCAAAAAATTCCAATTTACTGTAATAAAATATACTATAATTGCAATTGAAAATGGAAATGTATATCAATTCTATAGCTCATTACTTGCCTAAGCAAGTTGTTACTAATAAGTATTACAATGACTTAAATAATCTAGAGGATGGCTGGATTGAATCAAGAACTGGTATAAAAGAACGTAGAAAAACGGCAGAAGGAGAAAACACAAGAACAATGGCTATTGATGCTGTTGCACGCTGTGTGCCTAATCTACCATACCCAATTGAAGAAATTGACCTAATTATTGGCGCAACCTACACTCCTTTTGATACGATTGTTACATTGGCACATGGAATTCAGAATCGATTCGAAATTACTAACGCTAAAGTCATAACGGTTACTTCTGCTTGTTCTTCTTTTGCAAATGCAATGGAAATCGTGGAAGGTTACTTCGCTATGAACAAATGTTCAAAAGCATTAATTGTTGCTTCTGAGAACAACTCTGCATACAATGATGAATCGAACATTAAGTCTGGACATCTTTGGGGAGACGGTGCCGCTGCAGTTTTTATTTCAAAAGAAAAAACGAGTGGTTCAGACCTAGAGATTCTGGCCATAGATACAACAGGGCTCGGTAATGTTGGGAAATCTATTGAAGCTGTAACGTTGCAACCACGAACGGGTAAAACGAATATGCCTTATGGTAAAGATGTTTATATACACGCTACTCAGTACTTAGTAGATGCAATTAACAGAATACTTGATGATAACGACTTTAGAATAGGTGATGTAGATTATTTAATTACTCATCAAGCTAACATGCGGATTATCGAAAACGTACGGAAGAAACTTGATATAGATCCTTCTAAAGTACTATCAAATATTGATCAATTAGGCAATACTGGATGTGCCAGTACGCCTATTGTGCTATCTGAGAATATTGATAAATTGAAAATAGGAGATTTAGTTTGCATCTCTGTTTTTGGAGGCGGCTATTCTTCAGGAGCTATTTTACTAAAAAAGTAACCCTCCTATTTTAAGAAGAAATTCTTACAAAGCAAAGTTAATATTTACCTCGGCTCTTTCTTTTTATAGTCCAGTAGAAATAAATAGACTAGTTATCTTATGTGTTAACACGTAGTCAACGAATAGTAAATTCACGTAGATCGCTAAGCGATTTACTAGGTATTTTTCATTTTACACGTATTTATAAAAACACGCTTATACTGTGTCTTATTTGGGTTAAGCAATATAGATATTTGCCCATGATAAATATTTCACCAATCAACAAAAAAACTGCATCATTTCTGTTTTTCTTAGTGACTTCTTTTGCTGCTATATGCCAAGACGCAAACTTTTCTCAATTTTATGCAAACCCTTTGTACCTGAACCCTGCATTTGCTGGTAATAATTATTGTCCAAAAATGAACTTAAATTTTAAAAACCAATGGACTGGTTTAGATGGTGGATATTCCACTTACAGTATATCTTATGACAAATTTGAAGAAAGCGTTGCTGGTGGTATTGGTGCATTAATCACGCATGATAAAAGTGGTGCAGGAAGTTTAAGTACAACAACTATTAATTTGATTTATGCATACACTTTAAACATTAACAAAAACTTATCTTTCAAAGCTGGTTTTCAATTCGGTTATTTTCAAAATTCAATTGATTGGGACAACCTAAAATTTGCCGACATGTACACAACAACTCCAGGTATATCAAATGCAACAACTGAATCTAAAATTGCAGCAACTGGAAAAGGAATAGATATTGCGGCTGGTGGTATATTTTACAATGAATTCTTTTTTGGTGGTGTTTCTGTTCACCATTTAACGGAACCCGAGCAATATATTTTTGGCGATAACGATAGTAAATTAAATAGAAAATATTCAATTCATGCCGGAGCTAAGATTAACGTTGCAAACTCCTTAGGAGAATTGACAATCTCTCCTAATTTATTAATTCAGAAGCAAGGCAATTTTACTCAATACAATTTTGGTTGCTATTTAGATAAAGGTCCTTTTGTTATTGGTGCTTGGTACAGATGGAATGATGCTTTAATTGGATCTTTGGGTCTTATACATAATAACTTTAGAATTGGATACAGCTTTGATTATTCGATAGGAAAAATTGGGTTCAACAAACCCCTTGTTTCTCACGAAATTTCTGTAAGCCATAAATTTAAGTGCAAATCGAAAAAGACCAGAAAACACAGAATTGCGCAATGTCCTGAATTTTAAACTACTAAAATAAAGCACACGCAATATCAAATGGACAAATAATTAGTACATTTACATACACAACTGTGCATATTTGGATTAAGTTATTTACCAATTTTAAATAGTCCATAAGCGATATCGTCATGAAAAAGTACGTATCATTTCTGTTCTTAATAGCAACGTCTCTTTCTTCTATTTGCCAGGATGCCCACTTTTCTCAATTTTATGCAAACCCTTTGTATCTGAATCCAGCATTTGCTGGGAATAGCTATTGTCCAAAAATGAATTTAAATTTTAAAAACCAATGGACTGGTTTAGATGGTGGATATACTACATATAGTATTTCTTATGACAAATTTGCAGAAAGCGTTGCTGGCGGTATTGGTGCGTTAATAACGCATGATAAAAGTGGTGTAGGAAGTTTAAGTACAACAACTATTAATTTGATTTATGCATACACCCTAAACATTAACAAAAACTTGTCTTTTAAAGCTGGTTTTCAATTCGGCTATTTTCAAAATTCAATTGATTGGGACAACCTAAAATTTGCAGACATGTACACAACAACGCCTGGCACAACAAATGCAACAGCTGAATCTAAAATTTCAGCAATTGGAAAAGGAATAGATATTGCTGCAGGTGGGATATTATATAATGAATTTATTTTTGGTGGTATAGCTGTCCACCATTTAACGGAACCCGAGCAATATATTTTTGGCGATAACGATAGTAAATTAAATAGAAAATATTCCATTCATACCGGAGCCAAAATTAACATGGAGAACGCTTTAGGAGAATTAACAATCTCTCCTAATTTATTAATTCAAATTCAAGGCAATTTTACTCAATACAATTTTGGTTGCTATCTAGATAAAGGCCCTGTTGTTATTGGTGCGTGGTATCGATGGAATGATGCTTTAATTGGATCTTTAGGTATTGTAAATAATAACTTTAGAATTGGATACAGCTTTGATTATTCGATAGGAAAAATTGGATTCAATAAACCTCTTGTTTCTCACGAAATTTCTATAAGCTATAAATTTAAATGCAAATCTAAAAAGACTAAAAAATACAGAATTGCACAATGTCCTGAATTCTAAATCATTAGAATAACTTTTAAGTATTGTAACGAACGTAACTCAGAGTAAATTTACCTAAACACCTACGCGTTTTTATTGGTGTTTTCCTTTTTTACGTATTTATAAATACCCGCTTATACCATGGCTCATTTAAATTACAAAGTCTGGATATTTGCCCAAAATAAATATTTGTGTAAACTAACATAATCATGAAAAATTTAACCTACTTCATATCGGCATTATTCTTAGTGGTATTAACATCATCATTATTTTTAATAGTATTAATATTAGGATCTTTCACTTATAGAAACTTTGAAAAATTTGCAGACAAGCCATTAAATCAAATCAAGAGCACTTTTTACAACTCAGGAGAGATTCAAAACACATACAATAGACAATCTCACACATATGCGTCCTATTACCGCTCTGGAATAACTGAAAGAAAAGGGCAATGGGTGGAAAATAACCAAAAAGGTGAATTCAAACAGTATTATGCTTCTGGTAAATTATGGAATGATTTTAACTACAGTTCATCAGGTAAAAAAGAAGGAGTGCAACTATGTTACCACACTAATGGAAATATCGCTCTTAAAGGCACTTGGGTAAATGGAAAATGCACAGGAAAACTTATTCGATACTTTAAAAACGGACAAATAAAATCTACTGCTAATTATGTAGATGGAAATATAGATTCTTCATCTTACATCGAATATTTCCAATACTAGTTTATCAAAAACTAGAAAGGAAACTTTACTCAAAATAATTTTGGTTACTATTTAGATAATGGCTCAGCTTTTATTGGTGATTGTTATCAATGGAATGATGCTTTAATTCAATCTATAGGGATTATACATAATAACTCTAGAATTGTGTACAGCTTTGATTATTTGATAGGAAAACTGGATTTTACACTCACTCCTATTTCTCAAGAAATTTCTATACCCCATAAATTTAAGTTCAAGATTAAAAACAATAATTAGTTTCTAAGAACCACCTTCTGATGTCCAACAACCAAATTGTTTTGCGTGACCTGAACAAGATAAACGCCATTAGCTAGATTTGAAACATCAATTGCTGTTCTTTCTGTAATTACAGGAAACTCATTAATTCTGCCCCCTAAATGATTGTACAAAGTAATCATTTGGTTAGGCTCAATATTATCAATTGAAACGGTAAATGTACCCGAAGCTGGATTAGGATAGATACTCATCAATTTGCCCTGTTGAGCAATCGGCTCAAAACCAGTATTATAGCCTTCTGAATCTAATTTAAACACCCACATATCTTGTGTACCACCATCTCCAGTTCCAGGTAAAATAAAACCAGCACCAACAAAACCACCATCGTTGGTTTGCTTAATTGCCCTAGGATAATTGTGAGCATCGATAGTTTCAGAATATTCAATTTTTCTCCACCAGATACTATCCCCTTCTGAAGATACTTTTAAAATCACTCCCTCAGGGAAGCCATTTCCTGCAGGGGAACTGCCCGTAGTGTCTGTTGTTTGAGCAATTACAATTAAATCACCATTTTCGAGTTCAATAGCATCTCCAGAGCCAGTACCGTATCTCGGTGTACCATATTCCTTATCCCAAATTACACTCCCCACAGTATCGATTTTAATTAACCTTAATTTGCGTTGTTCATAGCTACCAATATCATATTTTTTTATTGAGGAACTAATTATATAATTTGAATCTGAAAGTTGTATGATTTTAGCGGTAGGATCGAAGTTTTGATCTCCATAGGTCATATCCCACTCTATGTTTCCTAAGCTATCTGTTTTAATAATATAGGTGTCAAAATCACCATTTCCAAAACTTTTTGTATACCCCCCAATTATGTAACCGCCATCAAAGGCTGTACTTACCCTAATACCTAACTCTGTCTCTGGTCCACCATAGGTTTTATGCCATTCATATCCGCCACTACTGTCTAGTTTTAATAATAAGATGTCAATATTGTTTCCATCTTCACTCTTTCCCGTAATAATGAAACCATTATCAGGAGTTTGCTTACACTGATAAGCCAATTCATCTTTACCCAAATCGATTTCGATATAGTTTGTCGTATCTAACAAAGAGTTGAACCAGAACATATACACATTGGTATTGCCAGTAGAGTCCCAAACGGAACCAGTCATATTATAACCGCCATTATTGTTGTGTATAAATGCACCCACATTTCCAGGGTAATAAGAATGGAATTCTGGAGGAGAATAGTGCTTTTTTTCTATTTCTAGGCCACTAGCATCTAGTCTAATTAATCCAATTGAATTACGACCTAAGCTATCGTACCCCCACCCAGCAGCAACATATTGATCATGGTCTACAACTATACTTGTTCCCAAATCAGGCTCTTGAAAAAAATCATATCGACCATTAAAATACTGACAATGAGCCGAATAGGAAAAACTAATAGCTAATATGAGAGGTACTAGTTTAATCAATATTTCACCATTTTATTCGTTAACACTGGCTCTTCGTTTATAATTAAAGTGTAAAAATAAGTACCCCTA
>JABHTA010000167.1 GCA_018669945.1 Flavobacteriales bacterium | reverse complement strand
TTTTTTGATGGCACAAATTCAAATCAAGTTCGCGATTTAATAAATGCTGTTAAATTCCTTAAATCCTACAAAGGAACATCTGAATAATGATACAAGAAGATCGATACAGACGAATAATTCTAATTATATCTATAGTGTTACCACTAGCTGTAGGTGCGTTGTTTCTTGTTGAAATTGAGGGGTTTGATCTAACCTTTCTTCCAACCATTTATGCATCAATAAATGGTTTAACTGCTATTGGACTTTTAGCAGCATTGATAGCTGTTAAGCAGAAGAATTTTATATTACATGAGCGAATAATTAAATTTTGCATGGCCCTATCCGTACTGTTTTTACTCTTGTATGTCGCTTACCACGCAACAAGCGAAAGCACCCACTTTGGTGGTGAAGGATCAGTAAAATACATCTACTATTTAATTCTTATCACACATGTTATCCTCTCCATAGCAGTAATACCATTTGTCCTTTATTCGTTTTTATTTGGTATTACGAAACAGCTAGAAAAACATAAAAAATTAGTTCGATTCGCATTCCCTTTATGGCTCTATGTTGCGGTTAGTGGCTTAGTTGTGTACTTAATGATTTCGCCATACTATTGATTTACTTTACCTTTGTTTCATGAAAAGTAAACGCCTCATTTTTCTTTTTATCACCCTACTCCTTTTCGTTGTATCAGCCGATACGTTCGGCCAATGTGCTATGTGTAAAGCTGTAGCAGAATCAGCAGGAGAAAAGCAAGCGGAAGGATTAAATAATGGTATTAATTTTTCTAATGATTGTTCCCTATCTCGTTATGGGAGTTATTGCATTAGTTGTAAAGAAACAGAGTAAATAGTTATGGCAGATATTAGAGAAATTCTTGAAAAACGTATCTTAATCCTTGATGGTGCAATGGGGACCATGATTCAACGCCATAAGCTAGAGGAAGAAGATTTCCGAGGTGATCGTTTCAAAGATTTTGAACATCCATTAAAGGGGAATAACGATTTACTTTCTTTAACTCGTCCTGATATTATTAGAGATATCCATAGAGAATATTACGCCTCAGGAGCGGATATAGCCGAAACCAATACATTTAGTGGAACTACCATCGCGCAAGCTGATTATCATTTAGAAGATATCGTGTACGAACTTAACTACGAATCTGCTAGACTAGCTCGAGAAGCAGCTGATGAGTTCACGGCTAAAGAACCACATAAACCGCGTTTCGTAGCGGGCTCTCTTGGACCAACAAATCGTACAGCTTCTATGTCTCCGGATGTAAACGATCCTGGTTTTAGAGCCGTTTCATTCGAAGAATTGAGAGTCGCATACAGAGAACAAGCTAAAGGGTTAATTGAAGGAGGTTCTGACCTTTTATTAGTTGAAACCGTATTCGATACATTAAATGCTAAGGCAGCACTTTTTGCTATAGATGAATTACAAGAAGAACTTGGTAGTAATCTTCCCATTATGGTTTCTGGAACCATAACTGATGCAAGTGGACGCACATTGTCAGGGCAAACTGCTGAAGCATTTTTAATCTCCGTTTCTCATATCCCGTTGCTAAGTGTAGGGTTCAATTGTGCTCTAGGAGCTAAACAATTAAGACCACATCTTCAAGTACTCTCTAACAAGTCTAACTTTATGGTTAGTGCGCATCCTAACGCAGGTTTACCGAACGAATTTGGTGAATACGATGAGTCGCCAGAAGATATGGCTGCGCAAATCGAGGTATTCTTAAAAGAAAACTTGATTAACATTATTGGCGGATGCTGCGGCACAACACCTGATCATATTAGCGCCATTGCTGAAATTGCTGCGAAATATGAGCCGAGAAAGCTACAAACTACTTCTCAACAGCTTGCATAGACTTGCCATAATCTGTCTTTGTGTTTTGTGGGTGCATTCTTGCTTCTCACAACAAACCTATTTTAACAAT
The DNA here is from genome assembly GCA_018669945.1 of Flavobacteriales bacterium. Lineage (GTDB taxonomy): Bacteria > Bacteroidota > Bacteroidia > Flavobacteriales_G > NORP312 > NORP312. The sequence goes on along the minus strand of JABHTA010000167.1, from coordinate 4,324 downwards.
CGGTACGAGCTTGAACAAGATTGGTGGGATGTCACAAATTCTTTAGTGAATCTTGACACAGCCTATTTAATCGGTGGGGCTACGGTACATGTACCAACTAATGCGATTAAACTAGGCGCCATATTAATTGATAGTACGGGTCTGGAGATAACCTCGAAAACGTTTGGTGGTGGAGATTATCAATTTATTGCGTCTTATAATTCTGCGATTATTAATACACATGATGGTGGGTTTATTTATACCGGACAAGTACAAGACACATCTAATAATTCGGCTAGCGGTTATCTATTTAAACTAGGCCAAAATCTAGATAGTTTATGGTTCGTACAGTTTGATACTACTTTTCTTAATTATGGCGCCCAAGTAAGACAACTTTCCGATAGTGGTTTCATCGTTGCTGGAACGGACGATTCTCTTGGTCATTGGCAATTTTTTCTTTTACGCACTGATAAGTTAGGAAATCGAATATGGAAAAAGAAATACGGAGGAGCTGGTAGCGAAGGTGCACAAAGCATTGATATTACCGCAGATGGGGGATTTGTTGTGGGTGGCAACAGTAGTAGTTTTGGTGGATGGCTAGATGGTTACCTAATAAAAACTGATAGTGCTGGTATTTTTCAGTGGGAACGCAGCTTTGGCACACCAGAATATGAAGGGCTTGGCGTTGTAGCAGCTGCAGCCAATGGGGATATATTATTTTCTGGTATAGAATATAAATACACTGATGGGCAGGGTTTTGACTATAAACAAGGCTATATCGCTAGACTATCTTCTAACAATGATTTGTTATGGAAGTACTTTTATGGACCCGAAGTTACACCTAGCAGTGGCTTTTCTAAACTAAAAGAAATGGATGATGGAAGTATTGTGGCCATCGGCCATATTGATGAAATTGATACGCTACCGACCAATAATATAAGTGGGATGATCTTAAAATTAGACGCTAATGGTAATGAAGTTTGGTTAAGAAAATACATCACGCATGATACCCTGCCTTCTGATAATTATTTCTGGGACTTTGATAATACCATTGATGGTGGATATATAATAGCTGGGCACATTTCTGTTGTTACAAATGAAAACCCTCTCGAATATTATCAAGATTCCTGGCTTATTAAACTTGATAGTCTTGGTTGTCCATATCGAGGTTGTGAATTAGAAACTGGGCTAATTGAGTTAAATCATAACTTGAAATACGATGAGATGGTAAAAGTATTTCCGAACCCCACGACAGCAAAAATTACGATTACCGGCTATTATCAATTGCCAGCCACACTAACTATTTACAATATCAACGGACAGTTAGTTAAAACTAAAAAACTTACTAACCGTTTTCAAGAAGTAAATACCTCAGGACTTGATTCAGGCAACTATATTTACAGCGTAAGCTCAGTGACAGAACGAGTATATACTGGAAATTTAGTGGTCAAATAGCTGTTAAGTTTATTAACCTAATTGTTTAATAGCCCCATAGGCCATTACACCCATCCCTATTTCAAGTGCTTTACTATCTATATCAAAAGTAGAAGTATGTAAGCCAGAAGTAATCCCTTTTGCTTCGTTTCTTGTACCTAAACGATAAAAACAAACAGGTGCAACTTGCGAATAATAGGAAAAATCTTCTGCCGTCATTCTAAGGTCAAGGTCAACTACGTTCTCTTCACCTAGATACTCTTTCGCTGCTTGAATATGAGTTTCGGTAACTACCTCATCATTCACCAAATAGGGATAACCTACACGCACATCAAAATCACAAGAACCACCCATTCCTAGGGCAATTGATTCGGCCAAAGCTTTCATCTTTTTATGCGCATCGAAACGCCACTCTTCATCCATTGTTCGAAACGTTCCTTCTAGTTTTACCTCATCAGGAATTATATTGGTGGAGCCCTCACCTATTATTTTTCCAAAGGATAACACTGAAGGAACATTAGGTTTAGCTGAACGGCTAACAATCTGCTGAAGTGAAACAATTATGTTGGAGGCAATTAAAATTGGATCTATAAACCTATGCGGTAATGCAGCATGACCTCCTTTTCCTTTGACCGTAACATGAAGCTCATCTGCCGAAGCCATGTACATCCCCTTTTTAAAACCTACTTTGCCAACTTCTAAATCAGGATAAACATGCTGACCAATAACTTTCTGAGGCGTAGGGTTTTCCAAAACGCCCTCTTCAATCATAAGCTTAGCACCTCCAGGTAAACGTTCTTCTCCAGGTTGAAAAATTAGCTTGATTGTTCCTTCAAATTCATTCTCTAACTGCTTCAATATTTTAGCTGCACCTAACAAACAAGAAGTATGCACATCATGACCACAAGCGTGCATTACACCTTTATTTTTAGAACAATAAGCAGCAGAACTATCTTCAATAATTGGTAACGCATCCATATCTCCACGCAAAGCGATAGATTTAGATGCTGGATTTTTCCCCTTTATTAAACCTATAATTCCTGTTTCTACATAACCTGCCTGGAAGTCAATTCCGTATTCCTTTAGTTTTTGCTGAACGTATTTAGAGGTATTATGCTCTTTGAAAGATAATTCTGGGTTAGCGTGCAAGTGCTCTCTGATTTCATTTATCTCCTTAAAATATTTAGAAGAAAGTTGCTTGATTCTATCTACCATAATTAAAAATCAAGACCTACAGATAGGTAGCTTTTAGGCGAATTCCAACTTCCATCTTCAAGACCCCAACCAAAGTCAAGCTTTATGAAATAACTTAAGAAACGGCTGCGAACACCAAATCCATAACCTGAAATAATAGGTTCATCTTGGTTCCTAAGAATTACCTTTACGGGGTCTCCTTCTTCACCTCCAACGACCGTTGTGTTAAAATAATTATCATCAGAATAAGGATTCGGACCTGACCAAGCTGAACCCACATCAGCAAAAATAACAGTTTGGAAATTTTTAACGAAGTCAGATTTGACAGGCTTAGATGCCAAATAACTAAAAATTGGAATGCGCAATTCACTACTTATCATCACCATGTTATTCCCATTACGAGTGTTTTGCATAAACCCCCTAACATTTGTAGCAACTGTCTGAAAATTATATGCCTGACCATCAACTACTTGGAGATCATAATTAAACCTTGGCCTATCGGTGAAATGAACTTTACTATCTACGCCTCCCATATAGTATAGTAATTTGTTCTCGCCAAGAGAAGTACTAGCCACTATACGATTCGCCCAAACTATATTCCTATGCACTTTGACATACTTTCGGTAATCAAAACCTAAAATAATAGTGGATGGTTTGAGGCCAAATGTACTCCCAAAAATACTTGAATCACCCTTTGAAGTGCCTTCGCTGTATTGCGCTTCAAAAATTCCGTTATATGTTTCAGTAAACAACTTAAATCTAGATCCTTTATATAAATTGAGGCCCAACGATGTAGTATTATCGTAAACCACCTCCAATTTCAATCCACCTAAACATTCAGTAACAGTGGGTGCTGATAATGTTCCTCCTTCTGTACTTAATACAATAAATCTATCGTAGCGAGCTGTTCCCGTTCCATTAACCCTTAGGCGCTCACTAAAAGGATAACTCAACCTCATTTGTGTTTGGTTGTACTCTAGCTTGTACTTATTAGGCCCAATTGGAAATTTGTTCGTCTGTCTCTCAATACGGTATTGCTTATCAAATTTACCCATACGGTTATTGTAAATTAAATAGAATTCCCTGTTCGCTCCGTCAACAGATAGGCGCTGGCCGACTGTAATATCATGATTGTTAAAAATATCACTCATGGTAACATAAGATTCCAGTGCCATCTTTGTATTCATATAACCTAAAGAACCTGTATATCTCTGATACATCTGAGATGAGTAATTAAAATTGAGTTCTACCTGAAGCTTTACAGCTGAAAAAAGTTCATCATACTCTTTTATAACCGGCAACTTGAACACCTTTGGATTAATAGTAACAGGACCTTCTACTAAATTTGAACTTTCAAATTCAGGTTCAATTATTTCGCTGTTTGGCTTAATGCCTTCTTCGGACGATTCAACTATTATTGTCTTAGATGCTAACTTCCCTTTTTCATCTGCAAATCTGTAATCGTTATAATCTACCTCAACTTGCTTTCTCTCATCAATAGCAACAAGCTTGTATTCCAACTGGTTCTCCCTAACGTCTTGAATAGATGGATTTTCTTTTTCAATTGTTTCTATGATATTTTTATTCATATTAGCCGGTAAAATAACCTGCGCTCCTGTTATCGATTCGAAAGAGAGATAATACTTACCTTCCTTAAAAAACAACTGGACCATCAAATCTTTATCCGAAGCAAAATGATGCTCAATGATGTTTCTAG
>JABHTA010000130.1 GCA_018669945.1 Flavobacteriales bacterium | reverse complement strand
ATTGCAACAACTCCCGCTTTATCGTGATTTAAGCTCTTTGGGGTTTCGTTCTTAAATTTATAACCTGGATTACCCAAGCCATTCCCTAAGGGGCATCCTCCTTGAATAATTGCTCCTGCTTCTACTCTATGAAAATTTAGGCCGTCATAAAATGGAGCACCTTTTTCCCTTGCCGAATTTTCAATTGAACCTTCTGCCAAGCCAATAAAGTTTGCCACCGTCATCGGAGTTTTAGCATAGTGTAAGCGTATTGTTATTTCGCCTTTTTCAGTTTTTACAATAGCAAATATTCCATCATCTTCGGAAGTAAATGAAGTGCAAACAAGTGTTAACAGAATAAGTATGTAAAGTATATTTTTCATAATTCAATATTTGTTTCAAAATTATAAAAAACATTCATCGTAATTTTACGATTATATATATTTATCGTAATATTGCGATGTAATTATGGGAACAACAAAAACGGAGCAATTTACAACGGAGCAAAACAAGCTTGCGTTAATGGCTAAAGCTCTTGGGCACCCGGCTAGAATAGCAATTTTGGAGCATCTTTATAAAACAGATGGCTGCGTTTGTGGAGGTATTGTGGATGAAATAGGTTTGGCTCAAGCCACAATTTCTCAACATTTAAAAGCACTAAAAGATGTTGGACTCATAAAAGGAAATACGGATGGAGCAAGTGTTTGCTACTGTATCGACACTAACAATTTAATAAACCTGAGCGATTTACTGGGCAACTTCATCAAATCTGGAAGCTGCGGAACAGATTGCTGCTAAAACAATACGAAATGAGTACATGCCCTAGAATGCACGTAAGCTTATATGTAAGCGACATTAACAAAACAGTTGACTTTTACAAAACGTTCTTTGGTCAAGAACCTAGTAAAGTGAAATCCGAATATGCCAAATTCATGTTAGACACGCCTTCTTTGGTTATTTCGTTTGTCGAGAACATAGAAAAAGTTCACGCGAATTTTGGGCATCTGGGTTTTCAGGTAGAAACAGAACAAGAACTGGCTAGTAAGCTTTTAAAAGCTAAACAGAATAAAATGACGATTATTGAAGAAATCGGAACTAGCTGTTGTTACGCGATACAAGACAAATTTTGGGTTGCCGATCCTGATGGACACCAATGGGAGGTTTATTATTTCCATGAAGATTCGGAATTCAACGATCCAAAATATGCCAACGAATCTACTGCTGCATGTTGCACCCCCACCCCAGAAAGCCAACAAGAAGTAGTTGAACAAGGTTCCAGTTGTACTCCTGGTTCAGGTTGCTGCTAACTATAGGTATGAAATTGGTAATTGACGATATTAAAAAAGCAGCTATTAGTGCCTACCGAAAAGCTACTTTAAAACCGCTAGTCGATTATATTCAAGCTAAAATAGATGATGGTTCTGAACTCAATCTAAACTTCATTTGCACCCACAATTCTCGTAGAAGTCAGTTTGCTCAAGTATGGTCCGCAGCAGCTGCTGATCATTTTAATGTAAACGCAAATTCATTCTCTGGGGGTATAGAAGTTACCGCTTGCAATGAGCGAACTATTGCCTCTTTAAAAAGAAGTGGGTTTCAAGCAAAAGCAACAGGTAGTGAAAATCCACATTACGAATTATCTGCTGATTTTATTAAAAGGCCACTCACCGTTTTTTCAAAGATGTTTGATGATAAAACAAATCCGACTACGAATTTTGCAGCAATAATAACCTGTTCTCATGCTGATGAAAACTGTCCGTTTATTCCTGGTGCCGATGAGCGAATTCCTGTTCGTTATAACGACCCTAAAGGGTTTGACAACACAGATATGGAAGAGCAGATTTATGACGAACGTTCTAATGAAATTGCAACAGAACTATTTTACGTTTTTAGTCAAATAAAATGACCTACTACAAAGAATTAATTGGAGAATATATCGGAACCTTCATTCTCGTACTTTTTGGATGCGGGGCGGTTGCTTCAGCAGTTTTACTTGATGCCTTTGGAAGCCTTTTAGAAGTAGCTATCATTTGGGGAGTTGGCGTTGCTATTGCTATTTTTTCGGTTAGAAATATCTGTCCTGCTCATTTAAATCCAGCAGTAAGTGCCGCGATGGCTTTGTTCGGAAGCTTTTCAATTAAAAAATTACCGCTCTACATTACAAGCCAATTTTTAGGAGCATTTTCGGCAGCAGCTCTCCTCTACTTTATTTTTGGAGATACTATTTCTGACTTTGAACAAACTAACTCTATTGTACGAGGCTCGATCGAATCAATGAAAACAGCACAGATGTTTGGAGAGTTTTTTCCGAACCCAGAGTTTGCTAGTAAAATATCAATTACAGCATTGCAAGCAATGGCGCTTGAGGCAATCGGAACATTTATTTTAGTTTTCGTGATATTCAGATTAACCGAAAAAGAAGAACAAACTGACAACCTTACACCTATTTTAATTGGACTAACCGTAACGTTAATAATCTGCTTGGTTGCTCCATATACACAAGCGGGGATAAACCCTGCAAGAGATTTTGGACCTCGATTATTTGCTTATCTATCGGGTTGGGGAGATGCTGCTTTTCCTACAGCTCCTTTTAGCTTTTTTACGGTATATATTTTAGGACCTATCCTTGGAGGAATTGCAGCTGGAGGGCTTAATAAGCTAATGACTTAAAACGTGTTAATCCCGTGCATTTTACACAACCAACCCAAGTGCCCTGCATGAGATGCTTCATGGCGAGCCGCATGCTGAATAATCATCCTGGTGGTCTTATTACCCATAAACTCAAAATCGAGTGCATTAGGCTCATTTAAAGCATCAATTGAAAGTGTTTTAAGATGGGTTATAGCAGTTTCATGAATTAACTTCATACCATCAATAATTTCTTTAATGGGTGGCATTTCAGGTGTATGAATATATGTACTTCCTATTTCGAAAGACTTAAGCCACGAAAGTCTAAGCCGCTTACCTCCTGTTCCTCTTAACAATAACATGTTCTCTGCCCAAGCAATATGAGCCAATACCCAATACGCACTATTGAATTGATTACCATCATATTCGAACGATTTGGTCATATCCACCTCTTTCAGTTTCGACATATAAAATCGCGTTAATACTCTAGACGCATCTAGCTGATCGATCAGATAATCTATTTCGGTTTTTTCAATCATTATTTAATCATATCTTCACTCCAATAACACAAACATCATCTACTTGCTCTAATTCTCCTTTCCAGTTGGAGAATACTTCATCTAGTTTTTGATATTGCTCTTGCATTGGTAAATGAGAGATTGATAATACGTACTCTCTCATTTTCTTTACCATAAACTTCTTGCCTTTCGGACCTCCAAACTGATCTTGAAAACCATCGGTAAGGGTATAAACGATATCACCTTTTTGTAAATCGAACTCTCCACCAACAAAAGGAACACTATCATTATGATGCTTACCAATAGGCATTTTTTCTGGTTTAATTTGAATAATCTCACCTGCTCTAATTACCCAAATTTGGTTTTGAGCTGCGGTATATGTCATTTTGGTTTTATCTGCACTAAAACAAACAATGCTAGCATCCATACCATCTTTACCACCATGCTCACTACCATCTTTTTTTAATCGCTCGATAATGAATGTACGAGCCTTATTGAATATTTCTGATGGTTTAACTGCACCTTCTTTTACTGCTTCTTCTATAGCGGAAGTGTTCAAAATACTCATAATCGCACCTGGCACACCATGCCCTGTACTATCTGCGTTTACAATTGCAAAGGCGCCATTAGAT
>JABHTA010000100.1 GCA_018669945.1 Flavobacteriales bacterium | reverse complement strand
TGATAAGTTAGTTGGTAAAATTTTTAGTACCTCCCAAGATCCAGAAGTTCCGGAAGCACCAAAAGGAGAAGATGGAAAACCACTTGATAAAGATTTTAACTATAAATATTACAAAGCTCACTATTTAGATGGTGTTGATTTCTGTGATGAAAGATTGCTTCGTTCTCCTGTATTTCATAACAAATTAGATTATTACATTAAGAAACTTACTATTCAAATTCCAGATTCTATTATCAAAGAGGCTGACATGCTTTTAGAAAAAACAAAATGTAATAAAGAAATGTTTAAGTACGTAACCCACTACATCACCAACAATTATGAAAAATCTAAAATCATGTGTATGGACAGAGTTTTCGTGCACATGGCACAAGAAGTTTACTGTAAAGATTTGGCTTGGTGGGTTGATTCCGCGCAAAAAGCTAAAATCTGCAATAGAGCAGAAACATTAGCACCACTTATGTGCGGAGAAGTGGCGCCAAACATTATACTTCAAGATACTTCTGAAGAAAAATGGATTAATATGCACCAAGTTGAAGCTAAGTACACCATTTTATTCTTCTGGGATCCAGGTTGTGGCCATTGTAAAAAGGCTATGCCTAAATTCAAAGCGATGTATGACAAATTTGAAGGAAAAGGTGTTGAGTTATATTCACCTTGCACCGAGTTTGAAACTGCAGATTGGAAAAAATTTGTAATTGATAAAGAATTGAAGTGGATTAATGTTTCTGACAACCCTGAGATTAACAAGAATGCAGCCAAATACATTCACCTTACTACATTGGAAAGTTTAAACTTTAGAGATACTTATGATATTTTTAGCACTCCACAGGTGTATTTACTAGATAAAGACAAGAAAATATTAGCCAAAAAGCTAAGTGCTGAGCAATTAGACGATATCCTAAGCGACAAGTTAGGTTTACCGAAAACTATTCGTGAGAAGAAAGATGATGATAAGGAAGAAGAAGCAGAAGAGTCTAACGGAACTGAAGATAAAAAGAAAAAAAAGCCAAAGAAGGTTAAAATGAAATAGAGATTTCTAATTTAGAAATTAAAACTTCAACACAAAATCCTGTTTTACTTGTTCTTTTCTCAAAAACACAATTCCTAGGTAAAACAAATCAATAGTTATGGAAACCTCTTTACTGGACTTCACGTCTTCCCATGCCTCTTCCATACCAGTAGACCAATGGATATCATCAAAAATTAAGATTGTATCGTTGTGTGATTTGCTGAGGATTTGCCTAAAATAAGCTAGAGTTGCTTTTTTTCTATGGTTACCATCAATGTAAACAAAGTCAACGGAATCTAGTTTAGCTAATTCATTCGGCAACTTTTCATCGAAGTCTCCTTCAATTTGAGTAATATTTTTCAATTCCAATTTCTTAAAATTATTTTTTGCTATTGAAGATATATTTGGACACCCTTCAAAAGTAATTACCTTATTTTCAGAGTGAGTAGTCGCTAAATAACACGTTGTGATACCCAAAGATGTGCCTAATTCCAATATGATTTTAGGCTTAAAGTGATTAACCAATCTAAAAAGCAGTTTTCCATACTTATCTTGTTTTACCGCATGCTTAGCAATTGAACTAACCTTCCTCGTATTAGATTTGGATATACGTGAGCCTGCGCCTAAATCAGTTACTTCAATAATCTTATCAGAAAGCAACATTTCCTCTCGAACAGCCTCAATACCCTTGTATTTGTAATACTCTGCAAATGAATCAATTATATTCTCGTATAAATCGAACAAGAATGGCGAGTGCAAACTGTGTTCGTCTTTCGCTTTTAGCAAATAAGTTAAATATCGAAAAGCATAGAGCATATTATTCACAGGGCAAAGAAATAAAAAAAGGGAACCGATACGATTCCCTTTTCATTATCAATAATCAATAGCTTTTAGCCTTTCATCTTTTCCATTAATGCAGCACTAACTCCTGTATTTGAAAAGCCACCATCATGCATTAAATTCTGCATTGTAACATACCTTGTAAGATCTGAGAACATTGAAATACAATAATCTGCACAAGCCAAAGCATCTGCATTACCCAAAGGCGACATAGAATCTGCAAAGGAAATGAAATCATCAAATCCTTTTACTCCTGTTCCCGCTGTTGTGGCGGTTGGAGATTGAGAAATTGTATTAATTCTCACCTTGTTTTTTACACCGTAATGATATCCAAAACTTCTAGCGATTGACTCTAGCATCGATTTGGCATCAGCCATATCACCATAATCTGGGAACACTCTTTGCGCTGCAATGTATGTCAATCCGACAACGGAACCCCATTCGTTAATTGCATCTTTTTCCATGGCTACTTGCAGCAACTTATGAAACGACATTGCAGATATATCAAGAGATTTATGATACCAATCGTAATTCAAGTCAGTATAATGGCGTCCTTTTCTAACGTTTGGAGACATACCTATAGAGTGTAAAACGAAATCTAACTTTCCTCCTAATATCTCCTGAGATTGATCAATAAGATTTGTTAAATCTTCGACCGAAGTAGCGTCTGCACCAATAATATCTGCATTACATTTCTCGCCTAATTCTTTTATCGTTCCCATTCTTAAAGCTACAGGTGCATTTGTTAATACAAACTTAGCACCTTCTTCGTTGGCTCTTTCTGCGACTTTCCATGCAATAGATTTTGCATCTAATGCCCCGAAAATTATTCCTTTTTTACCTTCTAATATGTTGGTCATCTATTTTAATTTTATGATACAAATATACTAATGATACAATGTGTTATGATGGAATGAATAATAATATTGATAGCCTATTTATTATTTTAGTAACTCTCTGGCATTTTCAACAGCGGCATTGGTCATTTCTGCTCCGCTTAACATTTTTGCCAGCTCATCAACTCTTTCATTTTCATTCAATTTCTTTATGTTAGATTTGATAAGTCCAGCCCTTTCATCTTTATAAACATAAAAATGATCATGCCCCTTGCCAGCAATTTGGGGTAAATGTGTAATAGATATTACCTGCATCTTTTCTCCCATTTTTCGCATCATGGTTCCCATTTTATCAGCTACTTCTCCAGAAACTCCTGTATCAATTTCATCAAAAACAATAGATGGCAATGCTATGTGTTCAGAAGTTATTGATTTAATACACAGCATCAATCTCGACAATTCACCACCTGAAGCCACTTTAGATAATTCTTGCAAATCTCCACCTTTGTTTGCTGAAAAAAGTAATTGAATGTTGTCCAAGCCATATTGATTAGGCACATCAGAAGAATCAATTTCAATCAATAGATTTGAATGAGGCATTTTTACCAAATAAAGTAAATCGATAATCGCTTTTTGCAGTTTTGGTATTACTTGCTTCCTTTTTGTTGAAATTTTTTCACCAACAAGATTCACTTTTTTAGTTAGTTCATCAACTGTATTCTCCGCTTCTAATATCGCTTCTTGTAATGAACTAATTCCCTGAAGTTTAATCTCTAATTGCTGCTGTACATCCAAAAGTTGAGCATTCGTATTTACTTGATGCTTTTGCTGAAGCGCGTAAATTGAATTTAATCGCTCATTTAGTATCTGTATTTTTTCAGAATCATAAATAACAGTTCCTTGAATACTGTTAATTTCTGAAGCCAAATCGCCAACCTCTATAAAAGCGCTATCTATTCTTTTAGCAATTGCTTCTATTTCTTTGCTATACTCGCGAACCCTATTTAATTCTGTTGAAATTAATCGAAATTTATCTAAAAGACTATCATCTTCATCACTTAATGAGAGAAAAGATTGATAAAGTGTTTCCTTTATCATTTCGGCATTAGATAGCGTTTTTAGCTCTAATTCAATCTGCTCTTGCTCATCTGGTTTTATATTTGCTTCTAGCAACTCATCTAATTGAAATTGAAAATAGTCGGTGTCCAATTTAGATTGCTTTTGTTCTTCTAGTAACTCTGCTAAAACCTTTTTACTCTCGGCTAAGTTCGAATAATGTTCTTTATACTGTTTTAATTTATCTGAATGTCCTGCAAAAGAATCAATAACCGAGAACTTGAAGCTCGTTGAATTCAACAAAAGCGCCTCATGTTGTGAATGCACATCAATTAAGTATGATCCTATTTCTTTTAGTTGACCTAAATTAACCGGAGTGTCATTAATAAAAGCTCTTGATTTTCCACTAGGACTAATTTCTCTTCTTAAAGTTGTTTCAATTTCATAATCTAAATCATTAGCATCAAAAAATGAGTTAAGTTGATATTCTCCTATTTGAAAAAGACCTTCTATAATACACTTATTCTCTTTGTTTTGAAGCGTTTGAACATCAGCACGCTTTCCTAAAATTAAACCAAGCGCTCCTAATAAAATCGATTTACCTGCCCCAGTTTCTCCCGTAATAACCGAAAGATTATTGGAAAATTCAATATCCAATTCATCAATAAGAGCGTAATTTTTTATTTGAAGTTGTTTCAGCATAGTTTATCCTATTGCTGATAAAGGTATGAAGAAATCTATTTAGACTTTAATATTTTTTGATACTTAGACTGGTGACCAGGATCAATTTTGTTAAGCAAAGTAACAATTCTTGCTTTTTCATCTGATTTTGCCTTAGAATAAACCTTTACAATTTCATCTACCTTGGCATTAAAAAATTGTTGAACATTAAATGAATTCGGATAATTAGTATGCAACTTTTCTAATCCTAAAAGTGCTTCAGTAATTTTTGCCCGTCCTGCATCAGCATCGTCATGCATCTTATCGAAACCCTCTCTATGATACTGATACATGCAATTCCGCAAAGGTGCGAACTGACTTTTGTTCAAGTAGTTCTCTATCAGCCAATAGCGGTTTTTTGTGCCATCAAAAGCTTTCCAACCTTTCGCAGATAGACTTTGCGCACTGTTAACTACCGCTAAAGATTTTCTTAGATAAACATCCCCTCCATTGGGAGAAAATGTTTCATAGTCCATGGCAATTGCATAGTTAGCATAAAACGCAAGAATTGAAGTGAGATTTGATGTGTTCGTATTTTCAGCATAAACCAATGGTTCGAACTGTTGAAATTTGATATTAAAATCATTGTCCTTATAAGTAAAGATGGTTGTATTGTATGTTGATCCATATACTGGCCGTCTTACGGATATTTGAAAAGTTCCTCTAAATTCATCTGTTGAAATTTGCTCACTTAAGTTAATTAGAATACTAACCTCAATTCGCTCATTTAAGGTGAAAACCTCACTTGTCCACTTTGTGGTATTCATAAACTCGAATATCTTCTGCTGCATGGCAGTAAAAACATCCTTATTTGTACCCTGAATTTGTTGAGATGAAACTTGAACAGTACAATTCAATTCTTGAGCGTAAACAAACGATCCAAGAAAGAACATAATCATTAATAAGCCAATTTTACGCATTTAATTCTTCGATAACTTTATGCAAAATATCAAGAGCAACTTTTTGCTTGCTCTTTAACTCAAAATTAAGGATATTATTATGTTTATCAAGTATAGTTATGCGATTTGTGTCTGTCGAAAATCCTGCTCCCTTGTCACGTAATGAATTTAAAATAATAAAATCTAGGTTTTTCTTTTCCATCTTTAATTTAGCATTTGCCTCTTCATTGTCTGTTTCAAGTGCAAATCCAACCAGCAATTGATGATGCTTTTGTTCCCCTAAAGATTTAAGAATATCCGGAGTCTTTTCCAATTCAATAACAAGTTCATTGGTTTGATTCTCCTTTTTAATTTTTTTGTCCGCAACATTTTTAGGCCTGTAATCTGCAACTGCCGCAGCCATAATTGCAACATCGGCTGTTGCATATCTTTTAACGCACGCATCGTACATTTCTTGGGCAGATGTTACATTTACTACTGTAACACCCGCAATGTCTAAAGTTATAGATGTAGGTCCGCAAATTAACTCTACTTCTGCTCCAAGCACTGCTGCCTCTTCTGCTATAGCGAAACCCATTTTTCCAGATGAGTGATTTCCAATAAAACGAACAGGATCAATCGCTTCATGAGTAGGGCCTGCAGAAATTAATATCTTCTTTCCTTTCAACGGAACATTAGATTCAAAATGAGTTTCTAAAACTTCAACTATTTGTTCGGGTTCAGCCATTCTACCCTCACCCACCAAACCACTTGCTAATTCTCCATGTTCTGGATTGATAAGTCGATTACCAAATTCAACAATCTTATCTATATTTTCCTTTGTAGAACTATGCTTATACATATCCAAATCCATAGCTGGAGCAATATAAACAGGACATTTAGCTGACAAATAAGTAGCCATTAATAAATTATCACAATGGCCATTTGCTATTTTAAAAAGTGTATTTGCCGTTGCGGGTGCAATAATAAAAACATCAGCCCACAACCCTAAATCAATGTGATTATTCCATTCTCCTGACTCCTTATCATCAGTAAACAAATAATGAACTGGATTTTTTGATAGTGTAGCTAAAGTTAATGGAGTGATAAATTCTTTAGCGTCTTCGGTCATTATGACCTTCACAAATGCTTTCTTTCTAACGAGAAATCGAATTAATGTCGCAACTTTATATGCAGCTATGCTACCGGTAACTCCAATTAGGACTTTTTTACCGCGAAGCATATTTCAATAAGATAAGTCGATTAATTTTCTTCTTTAGAAGTATCTTCTTCTGCTTCTGGACCTCTGAAGTATGTTCTTTCCTCTAAGAATTCTTGAACTGCCATTGAGGTTGGCTTTGGCAAACGCTCATAAAATTTTGAGATTTCAATCTGCTCTCTATTTTCAAAAATCTCTTCTAAATTATCTGTCGTAGAAGCAAACTCAGCTAGTTTAGCTGTTAACTCTTCTTTTAGACCTATACCAATTTGATTAGATCTTTTCGCAATGATGGCAATTGCTTCATAAATATTTCCAGTTTGAGCATTAACCTCATTTAAGTCTCTTGTAATTGTGTTCGGAGAAGCGTTAGTCTTTTTATAATCCATCTTTATTTAGTTTTAGTTAGCTGATACTTATCGCTATACTTCATTAATGATTCATATATTTTTGTTGCTTTTTTCTTTCCTAAATCAGTTTTTAAACCGTCTTTTTCAGATTGATAAAATGCAGCAGCATATTCAAAATCGCTTGCAAAGGTAGTATATTCTTCCGTAACTACTTTATACAAAGATTTTAATTCCTTTGAAACCGCATTATCAAATGCTAAAAGACACTCATCATACTCAGATTGGGCCTCTGATTGCTGCGCTCCAAAACTAGCTCCACCAAAATAATCAATCGCTTGTTGATATTTCGCTTTCTTTTCTTTAAAATTAATTGATGACTCTGCCTTTATTTGATATGCGCGGAAACAAAAATAATTAAACTGCTCTTTCTTTTCAAATTCAGGATAATTCTTAAGAGTTGTTTCAAAGGCATTAATTGCCTTTGAGTATGATCCTATGTTGTAATAAAACATAGGAATACTAATATGTAAATTTTCTAATTGATTTTGAGCTTTTGTATTTATTTCAATTCCTTTTGCTTCATATTTTGAACCACTCAGCAATTCATCTATCATCAGATATATCGACACTGTTGATTTCAATCTGGTTCTCTTTTTTTCTATTTCTCCAGTCATTGCCGCTTGAAAAATTCCATCTAGCCGCATCCAAGAATTTTCTAATTTTTGAGCTTCATCTAACTCAATGTTTTCAAGTAAATATTGGCTCCATTTTGATGCCTCTTCATAATATCCTAAATCGTACAATTCTTTAGGTAGTTTCAACCTATCTTGGTTTGCTTTTTCCATAAAAACTTGTGCATTTTTCAGATGACTTGATTCTGGATAACTGTTTTTCAAAGATGTGTAGGCTTTTTCCACCTCCATTAAACGATCCCCTTTTTTCGTATATACACTATTAGAAGCTAAACTATAGTTTGATTCCAAAATCAAGAAACGAATTTCTTCCTCATGTTTTGTCAGAGGAAAATCAGAAAGCAAGTTCTCGAATGAAGTAATCGCTGCCTTGTGTCTTTTCATATGATAATACTGAAATGAATTATCAAATGCTTTTTGCTCCAGTTTATCTTTCAAAGCATCAATTAGTGTATTACAAGAGTCGACTAATTCGCTTTCGGGATAAACCTTTGTAAACAACTGCATTTCATTAAGTGCATTAAAGGTAGCCGATTGATCAAGAGATGATTTTGGAGAATTTAGGTAATTACAATAAGCACTCATAAATAAACATTCTTCTGCCCATTGACTTATAGGAAACGATTTTGAAAATGTTCTAAATCGATAGCTTGCAAGCAATAAATCTCCTAAATGGTAATCGCAGTAAGCTTGATAATAACTTAGCTTTTCTGCCCGTGGCGTCCCCCTGTAAACAATAATTAGCTCCTCAAACAATGGTAGTGCCTTGATATAATCCTCAGATTCGAAATATTCGATAGCTTTGTCGAACTTTAGTCTTAAATCAGTAGACTTTAAAAGTTTCGCATGCTCGCTACAACTCCCTAAAAGAATTACAAGCAAACCAACTATTATGATACCCTTAAATTTCATCGCGGCAAAAGTAATCGAATTGTTATTAAATAAACTTTTTACTGTTCATATCTTCATAAAATATCAATTGGGCATTATATAAGAAACGTTAGTTTTGCACCAAATCAGTAAACGAAAAAGGTTTGGATATATTTGATAAAATAAAAAAAGACCCAGGTCCTTTGGGTCAATACCAAAGAGACGCGCATGGTTACTTAACTTTTCCTAAGTTAGAAGGTGAAATTTCTAATAGAATGCAATTTAGAGGAAAAGACGTTTTGGTATGGAGCATTAACAACTACCTAGGGCTTGCGAATAACCCTGAAATTAGAAAAGCTGATACACAAGCCGCAACTGATTGGGGGCTTTCGTACCCAATGGGTGCTCGTATGATGAGTGGAAACAGCTCTCTTCATGAGCAATTTGAAGAGCAGTTGGCAGATTTTTCTCAAAAAGAAGATGCGGTACTACTCAATTTTGGTTATCAAGGTATGCATTCAACAATTGATGCTTTGTGTGGAAGAAATGATGTTATAATTTATGATTCTGAATCTCACGCCTGTATTACCGATGGTGTTAGATTGCATCAAGGTAAAAGAATTGTATATCAGCACAACGACATCGAAAAATTAGAGAAGTTCCTTCAGCGAGCCGAAAAGATTGTTAAAGAAACTGGTGGCGGTATTATGGTTATTACCGAAGGTGTTTTCGGAATGTCTGGCGACCAGGGAAAACTAAAGGAAATTGCTGCGCTTAAAGATAAATACAATTTCAGACTTTTTGTTGATGATGCCCACGGCATTGGAACATTAGGTGCTACTGGAGCAGGTGCAGGCGAAGAGCAGGGTGTACAAGATAAAATTGATGTTTACTTTGGGACTTTTGCAAAGTCATTTGCATCAATTGGAGGATATATTGCTGCTGATGAATACGTCTGCGACTATTTAAGATACAATATTCGTTCTCAAATCTTCGCTAAATCTATGCCGATGCCTATAGTTGTTGGCAACATGAAGCGATTAGAAATGCTAAGGGACACTAGTCATAAAGATAAACTTTGGAAGATAACTAATGCCCTTCAAAGCGGTCTAAAGGCAAACGGTTTTGATCTTGGAGCAACAGATACTTGCGTTACTCCTGTGCATTTGACTGGTGGGCCATATGAAGCTGGTAATGTTATTTTAGATTTAAGAGAAAATCATGGTATTTTCTGTTCTATGGTTATTTACCCTGTCGTACCTAAAGATGTTATCCTGTTAAGGCTTATTCCAACTGCCGTTCACACTTTAGATGATGTTGAATACACGATAGAAGTATTCAAAAAAATTAAACACAAATTATCTATAGGAGCTTATGCTAAAGATAAGATTGTCTTAGCATAGTAAAAAGGCAATCAAACTGCGTAAAGGCTCGACAACATGTCGGGTCTTTTTTCATTTTTCACCTTTATAATTTTTAACTAAACTGCAAACAATTGCGAAGCGAACACTTTTAACTCTTTTACGTTATAGTTCAAATCCGGTCTAATACAAACGTGTTTAATAATTTAACAAGCGATAAAAGACATCATTTCAAACTCGTCATTATATGATTTTAGGTTCAATTATTAACGCAATTACAATTGTTACAGGAAGCATATTAGGGGTATTCTTAAGTAACGGCATTTCTGAACGTTTCAACAAAATAATATTCCAAGCGCTTGGTCTATTTTCCATTTTCTTAGGCGTTTCGTTAGCCACTGAAACTGACAATAATTTCATGATAATGTCGCTAGCAGTAATTATTGGTGGGCTTATTGGCGAATTATTGCGCATAGAAGAAAGAATTGAAATAATTAGCAATAAACTAAAAAGTAAAATCAATAATTCAAATCCAAAATTTACCGAAGGCTTAATAACCTCAACTATGCTGTTTAGTATTGGCTCTATGGCAATTCTTGGGCCACTCAACGAAGCGCTTAATGGAGACCGAACACTAGTCTTAACAAAGTCTATTATGGATGGAGTTTCAGCTATTGCGCTTGCTTCTGCTTTTGGCAGAGGAGTAATTTATTCAGCAATACCTGTACTTATTATCCAAGGTAGTATTGGCTTGTCTTCATCATTTTTAGAACCTGTTTTATCGCCCGAACTTATTTCTGAGCTCACCGCTGTTGGGGGTCTTCTAATTATCGGAATCGGAATTTCCATTCTTGAAATTAAAAAGATTAAGGTAATTAACCTTATTCCTGCACTATTAATGATAATTCCATTATACTACCTCAACGTTTTTATTGGAGGTTAACATCTTTATTCTTAACATTTTGAACCATTTTTACATTTTTCCGTTTAAGGGTAAATGCATATTTATTGCACTACTTGTTCTAAAGATAAATCCACTCATGAAGGTCGTATTGCTGCCATTCAGCGATACCAGGACGAACGAATAACTTCTGTCTACCATAAGAGCCAAAAAGACAACAAGGGATTTAGAATTCTTTCTGGAAAATACGGTCTGCTCTCACCTACTGATCAAATTCCTTGGTACGATCAAGCTCTTATGTTTAACGAAATAAATAATATGATAGATTTAGCGGCTCTACAACTTGAACATGACAAGATTTGCTCTGTAGAATTATTCGTAAAAGACCCTGAACAAAACCCAGATTGGCAAAACTATGTTACTACAATGGTTGGTGCTTGCAGCAAACTAGACATTGAATTAGAAGTAAAGTATTTGGAATAATTTCAATTTTATCGAAATTAAAGGTATTTTTATTGAGGCTTAAGTTTTACCACAGAACGCCTATGCTGAATAACTACTTTTAGATTAGAGCATGTGTCCATTTCTAATTCATCGAATTTAATAACATTCTTCCAAATCGATTTGAAAGCGAGTCTCTTAAATCTTCCGGATGAAATTGAACTGCCATAGTAAATGGATGAGACGATTGGCTTTTAATTGAAATTGCTTCTATAACGCTATCTACCGAATAAGCAACAACATCAAAATCTGTGGCAAGTTTATCGATAGACTGGTGATGTCTACTGTTTACCCAAAAAGTATCCTTTATAAAAGCTTTGTCTATCCAAGATCCTTTAATTGGCAGAATAACATGTGCACTATCTTTTTCGCTCCTGTGTTCTATGTCCCCATCAATAAAAGTAGGTATATCGGGAATTAAGGTTCCTCCATGAACAACATTAATTATTTGTTGCCCTCTACATATACCCATAATTGGTAGTTTTTTACTGTCTGCATAACGAATCATTTTAATTTCTAGACTATCTCTATAATTGTCAAATTCACCACAAATTATTGAATACTCTGGCTTGTTGTATAGCTGGGGATTTACATCTTTTCCTCCTCCAATAATTATAGCATCTGCATTAATCAAATAGTAGTCTAGAGAATCCTTTGATAAACCATAACATATTTTAATAACAATTTCACTGTCTAATGAACGCATCCAATTTTCGATGTGTCCATTGTTATCTTTAGAAATTAATAATATAGATGGTTGAATCTGTTCAACCCCGGTTTCATTTTGTTGTGAATTACATCCTATTAAAAAAACAATTAGTAGAAAATCTAAATATTTTAAAAGTCGATTTATCATTTTTCAAGTTAAATAAAGCATGTAATCAAACCATTTTTTAATAAAAACAACATAGAGGTCCAAAGTTAACTGAATTTATATAAAATGCATCTCTATCTTGTTGCAAGAAATCAAACTTCGAGTGATGTAAACTCAAACTTATTCCCGTCAAATAACCCTTTATCACTCAGTTTTAATTCTGGAATAACAAGCAATGCACAGAAAGACATTGTCATATATGGAGCATCAAGAGTTACCCCTAGATTTTTAGCTCTTAAATCTAGTTTTTCGTATGCTTCTGCGGTTTCATAGCCGCCTTTGTTAGTCATAATTCCTGCAACAGGAAGGGGCAGTATTTTTTGCTCACTTCCATTAGCTAATGAAACACCACCTTTACTTTCAATAACCAAGTTAATTGCTTTTACGATGTCAACATCACTAACGCCAACGGCAATAATATTATGACTGTCATGAGCAACGCATGAAGCCAACGCTCCTTGCTTTAAACCAAAATTTCGAATAAATGCCACTGCTGGTGGTGCATCAAAGTAACGATTAACTACTACTACTTTTAAAACATCCTGTGAAGCATCACTAACCAACTTACCTTCAACTGGAGTTAAATCTGCGCTACCTTTTGTTGTGATTAGCTGCCCATCTTCTACCTCGATCACTTTAACAGTTGTGAAATTAGCTTCTACTTCAATTTGAGAAATAGCTACTGGGGAGCAATTAAAGTTGTTTATTGGGGTTTCTTCAACGGATGCAATCTTAGTTTGACCATTTTCGGCAACCAATTGTCCATCAATATAAGTTGCTTGACATTTAAAGTTGATTAAATCATCAACTATACAAAAATCTGCAGGGTCGCCTAGCTGTAACATACCTACATTCATTGAGTAATGTTTCACAATATTATATGAACAAGCCCTCAGCACATTCATAACATCGCTGCCATGAGCAATAGCCCTTTTTGCAAGAACGTTAACATGCTGTGCTGCTAAATCGTTGGGATGTTTATCATCTGAGCAAAACATGATACTATCCGGATATTCATCGAGCAAATCTATGAGTGAATCAAAATTCTTTGCGGCACTACCCTCTCTAATTTGAATTTTCATTCCATACTTTAACTTATCCAAAGCTTCCTCTTTGGTGAAACACTCATGGTCGGTAGTTATACCTGCATCGATGTATTTCTTGGCATCTTCGCCACGCAAACCAGGTGCGTGACCGTCAATTGGCTTCCCTACGTCTTTTGATGCTTGAATTTTAGCCATCACTTCAGGATCATCAAACAACACTCCAGGGAAGTTCATCATTTCAGTTAGGTAATGAATATCATCCATGGTTAATAGCTCTTTAACATCATCTACTGTGATGTTAGCACCTGCAGTTTCGAAAACCGTAGCAGGAACACAAGATGGTGCTCCAAAATGAAATTTGAATGGTGTTTTTTTTCCATTCTCAATCATAAATTTAACTCCCTCTACCCCTAGCACATTACCAATCTCGTGTGGGTCTGATATTGTGGCTACAGTACCGTGACATACCGCTAAGCGGGCAAATTCTGAAGGAATTAACATTGAACTTTCTACATGCACGTGAGCATCAACAAAACCTGGTATAATGTATTGGGAAACGCTATTCTCCTCTTCAACTATTTCACTTATTACTCCATTGTTTACGGTAATGTAACCGCTATATATTCTTTTGTTAATTACATCAACGATGTTCCCTTCTATTATCATGCTTCGAAATTAAGGTTAGAAATTGCTTTGGAAAATTCAATCGGCTCTTTTCTTCCTTTACTATATAAATAGTCAATTTATAATCAAAAGAACAGTTTGAGCTTGTAATATGTGGCGTTGCTCGTGGGCTATTAGAAACCGAAAAGCATCGCCTAATTTAAAGCGAATTATTGGAATTAAGGAAGATATTCGGTTCCCTCCCAAATTGATGTTTTTTGCTTGATCTAAATAATGCAAAAGTTGCTTCTGCTGCTCTAAAAACTCTGGAATAGAACTTGTTGGTTTATACTCTGCTATAATTGGATTGAATTCCTTTTTAAAAGTTTTCATCGGTTTTGGAATAATTCCATCTTCTGCTGGTTTGGTGGCGTTATAAGCCATATTACCTAACCAACTTGGTCGATAGCTTTCTTTGCGCTTTTGGCAATTACCAACCGCCCCTTCTATAGCTCTTTTGATTCTAGGCATGTAGTGGTAACCTGTAACGTTTAAATGCTGTAAACATTGATTAACACTCCATTTATCTGGTGCTGGTTGTTTGTATAGCAAGTCATTGTCTAAAGGAATAAACTCGCTTTGCACAGTATTGATGATTGCCTCAACATCGGCAATTAAATCATCAAGTATTTGTTGAGAGCTTAATCTAGACATTAGCTAATTCACCCATTTTTTCTAATTCTGTTCGCATTTTGGCATAACCAGCATCAGACATTTTAACCAACGGCAAACGGACATCTACACCGTGAACTCCTAAAATATGTAATGCAGCCTTCACCCCTGCTGGATTACCTTCTAAGAACATAAGGTCAGTGATGTCTTCAAAGCTATTTTGAGCGACTTGAACTGCCGTACAATTACCTTCTAAGGCCTGATTAACCATATTTGAAAATGATTTTGGCAAAGCATTAGCCACAACAGAAATTACTCCATCACCCCCAAGATGAATAATAGGAATTGTAATTGGATCATCTCCAGAGATTACTAAAAAGTTATCTGGGCGATTATCAATTATTTCTTTGATTTGGGTTAAATCTCCTGACGCTTCTTTAACTGCTATAAGGTTATCAAATTCATTAGCCAAACGTAGTGTTGTTTCTGCTGTCATATTTACAACAGACCTACCTGGTACGTTATACAGGATAATAGGCTTTGGCGCAACACCTGCTAAATATTTATAGTGCCGATAAATACCTTCCTGAGTAGGTTTATTGTAATAAGGCACAACCGACAATATTGCCTCGAATTTTGATGAGTCGTAATATCCCATATCATCAGCTACAGCCATTGTGTTGTTGCCACCAATGCCAAAAACTAATGGCACACGTCCATCCGTTTTTTCATGAACAAAGTCTAGTACTTTAACCTTTTCCTCTTTCGATAAGGTTGCAGATTCGCCAGTCGTCCCCTGCACTACCAAGTAGTCAACTCCGCCCTCAATCAAGTGATTTACGAGCTTCTCTAAACCAGAATAATCAATCGTTTTATCTGAATTAAACGGAGTGACAATAGCCACACCTGTTCCTCTAAATTTACTGTTCATTTACCTTCGGTTTATTGAGGATACGTAAATAATGATTTACCTGTTCCATAAAATAGTTCATGTCTTTTGTTTCGTTAGCATCAATCATTAAATCGTAAAGCGCCTGATTTTCTTCAGAAAACCTTCCAATTTTCAACCGCGACTTAGCTTTTGCTAAAACAAACTTCATCGGTAAGCAGTCATCTTTAACCACATCAATAAGTACATCAAAATCACTATCACAAAAAGTACTTACTTCTTGCGTAGCCGGCATAAAATACCAGTTTAAGTCCTTTTTATCTAAAAAATTTAGTTCTAACGTTGGAAGTAAATAATGTGGACTTATTTTTCCATTGTAGAACCCAATCGCTGTTACTTTCCTAATTCCCTCTTCTTTAAAAAAGCTGATGTACTGTTTAATTCGCTTGAAATCGTCTTCATCTTTTACGTTAAAAACAATCCCGATTTTTTGTATATCGTTGAAGTTTTTTGCGGCCACAGCTCTCCGCTTACCCTCAACTTCCTTCTTTAGAAAATGCTCACCAATATTTTGTCTGATTCCTTCGAACATCTATCCTACCATTTCTATGAGTTCATTCTCATCAATAATATTGACACCTAATTCTTGTGCTTTTGCAAGTTTACTACCCGCAGCTTCACCAACCAAAACATAGCTGGTCTTTTTAGATACAGAACCTGTGTTTTTACCCCCATTATCTTCGATAATCTTCTTTAAATCATTCCTTGAGTGGTTTTCAAACGAACCCGTAATTACAAAAGTGAGTCCTTGCAATCGCTCAGAAGCTCCTTCTAATTGCTCTTTTGTTAATTCGAATTTCAATCCGTTCCCACGCAAACGGTTTACCAATTCAATATTTGCTTCATCAGCAAAATACTCAATTACACTATCTGCAATTCGTTCTCCAATTTCGTCAACAGAAATTAAATCAATCATTGTTGACCGCATTAAAAAATCAATGGATTTAAAATGTTTTGTTAGCTTTTTTGCAACCGTTTCGCCAACATATCTAATTCCTAGAGCAAACAATACGCGGGCAAAAGGAACAGTTTTACTGATTTCTATTCCATCTAAAATATTACGCACCTTTTTTTCTTTGAAACCCTCTAAGGCAAATAACTGATTATATGATAAATCATACAAATCTGCCATGTTCGCTATCAACCCTTCATTTACCAAAAGCTCAACCGTTTCTTCTCCAAGCCCATCAATATTCATTGCCTTGCGGCTAATATAATGCTCTATACGGCCTTTAATTTGTGGAGGGCAGCCAGTATCGTTAGGACAGTAATGATGTGCTTGTTCCTCCTTTCTAACAAGAGGTGTTTGACATTCTGGACAACACTCGATATATTTCGTTTTCACCGCGTCGGTTGAGCGTTTCTGTAAGTCGACACTGATAATTTTTGGAATTATCTCACCACCTTTCTCCACAAAAACGGTGTCTCCAACTCTAATGTCTAATTTTTCGATTTGATCTGCATTATGTAGCGATGCTCGCTTAATTGTTGTGCCCGCCAATAATACTGGAGTTAAATTGGCTACTGGTGTAATTGCACCAGTTCTGCCTATTTGATAGGTTATAGCTTCTAACGTAGTAGAAACCTGTTCTGCTTTAAACTTATACGCAATTGCCCAACGAGGTGATTTTGCAGTAAAACCCAACTCCTCTTGCTGATGATAAGAATTCACTTTTATCACTATGCCATCAATATCAAAATCAAGATTAAAACGTTCTTTATCCCAATATTCGATAAACTCTTTTATTCCTCCTATGGTTGTGGTACGGCAAACAAAATTCTTCTCAATATAAGGCACCTTAAATCCCCAATCCTTTGCTTTTAGCAAGCTATCATAATGAGTATTGACCTGTTTTTCATCAGCATAAACGAAATACAAAAAACAGTCTAATCCGCGTTCGGCAACTACTGCAGAGTCCTTACTTTTCATTGTTCCAGAAGCCGTATTTCGAGGATTCATATATAACGGTTCTCCGGCCTCCTCTCGTAATTTATTGAGTTTATCAAAGTTTTTTCTTGGAAAAAATATCTCCCCCCTAATTTCAAATTCAGATGGATAATCTCCACCTTTCAATTTTAGCGGTATGGAACGTATCGTTTTCACATTAGCAGTAACATCTTCCCCTTTAGTTCCATCACCACGAGTAACAGCCTTTGCTAGTTCCCCATTTTCGTAGATTATACTAATTGCTACCCCATCATACTTCAGTTCGCAAACATATTCTAATTCATGGTCGATTGACTTAGCAATACGTATTTCAAAGTCTGCTATATCATCTATAGAATAGCTATTGCCTAGAGATAGCATTGGGCGCTTATGAACTACCGTTTCAAAGTTCTTAGTGATATCACCGCCAACACGTTTTGTTGGTGAGTTTACATCTGCAAAGTCTGGGTATTGCTTTTCTAATCCTTGTAACTCTTTAAGCTGCATATCGAAATCGTAATCGCTAATTGTCGGACTACTTAGCACATAGTAATTGTGATTGTGCTCTCTAAGTTCAGACGACAACTGATTAATCTTCTCCTGCGCTTGTTCCTTCTCCATTGGTACTGGTTTCAATTGTTTTTGCGTTTCTCTTTCCTTTTTTTATTTCTCTTTCCTTTTTATATTCAAGTTTTTCAGCTTTTATCAATTCGTTTTTGAAAATAGTTTTATACAACCTACCCAACATAAACTTAACTTTTACAACATAAAACGGGGCATTGAAACCATTCTTCAAATTCTTACCCTCGCCAAGAACCCAACGATATCCAAAACCTAACCCTGGTGCTAACCAAGGGGTAACATGATAATATCCGTACAAATCAATAGCAAAAATCGGAATTTTAGCAATCTGTATGATTGAATCCCTTCCCGCCTCTATATCTTCAAGATGAAGATCAGCTTTCCCATTACCATACGACATCATTACGCCTCCAGTCCATCTATAATTATGATGAAAAAGATACTCCGTGAATAATGTGCTATAATCAAATTTTGTTAACGTTGATTTTAATGTTTTACCTGATTTGGTTTCAATCGGGTCTAAAGCTATAGGCTCTTGTAACTCGTATGCACCGAAGCCCCATCTATACCGTTCTCGAATTTCCATGCCAATCTTAAAACCGAACATTTTAACCCATTGGTCGCTCATGTAAGAGTTACGTGAATCAATTGAAAAAAGGAATTTAGAATGCTTTTTCTTCTTTGTTTTTAGTTCTACTGAAGATGACGAATCTACCATAGCGTATTGCCAAGATGGATTATAAATAGAAGTATATTTGAACTGACTAAAGCACAAAAAAGGTAAAACAAATAATATCAAAACTATGGTTTTGTGCATCGAATCATTCGGTCTTTTCCATTAATGTCTTTTTTGACAATAATATCTTCATAACCCACAGAAACTAACAAATTTAAGGTTTCTTGGCCGTATCTTTCATTGATTTCAAAGAAAAGAAATCCACGTTTTTTCAAAGACTCCAGAGCTAATTGAGCAATACGTTTGTAAAACACAAGCGGATCATTCTCTTCAACAAACAAAGCTAAATGTGGCTCATGGTTTAGAACATTACTATGCATTAATTGTTTTTCAGAAGGCAGTACATATGGAGGATTGCTTACAATGACATCTATATCGGAGTAATTTGACAAGTCATCCTGCAAGATATCTAACGCAGAGAAGTGCACTTTGGTGTCGTTAATTTCATTGTTTTTATTCGCAACTTCCAATGCGTTAATTGAGACATCCAAACCAAAAACTTGTGCATTGTTCAAATTCTTATCTATCGAGATTGGAATACAGCCACTCCCTGTACCAATATCTACTATTTTTAGTTCTGCTAATCCGGTTTGCTGTATTGTATTCAAAACCCAACGGACAAGTTCTTCAGTCTCCTGACGAGGGATTAGCACATGCTTATTTACACTAAATTCAAGGCCGTAAAATTCGGTCGATCCAATTGCATACTGAATCGGGACATGTTTAATTAATAAATCTTTAATACACTTAAAATCATTTATTTGAGGTTTATTAAGTAAAGTATTAATTTCTATGACAATTTTTAATCTTGACCACCCCAAAACATGTTCAACTGCTAATAAGAAGATTGATTCTACTTCTCTTTTTGGATAGATTTCTGACAATGAATTTTCAAATTCTTCCTTTATATCAGCCAACGATTTCACTTCCCCGAAAGTAGTAAAAAAGGTTACTTTTGACACATGAAGAGCACACATTTCATAACTATACTTTTATCTATTTTTTTGGTGCCATTTTTTTCAGAAGCTCAACATACAAAACCAACGCCTAGATCTGAATACAAATTTAGTAAACCTCATTATATAAAGGCTCTGAAAGAAATTGATACTTTACGAATTGATACTTCGGTGATTTATGTAAGTATGATGAAAAAAGTTAATCACAATACAAATCAACACGATACCGCATACCACGTATTTCGTTTTTTTGGCAATGGAGTATATTTCTCGAAATATCTAGTTTCTACTGACTCGCTTGTGCTCGAAATGAATCACCCTTGCGTTGGGGGCAATTGGGGCATGTATACATTAGATGAAGATTTCGTTATATTGGAGTCAGAAGAGAGGATCAATAAAAAGTACGAGCGAAAATATACGCATGCTATTCTTGATGAGAATGAGCTCTATATTGATCATTTCAAAATTGGAAACAAAATGTTTAAGCTAGGCGGAGAAGACTCCTACTCCACGTATCTGAAGAAAAACATAGCACTAAAAAACTGGCATATTTGCTGGCAAAAACATATGATTAGTTTTTAATAGTGAAAACAAATGAAGCATACATGCAGAGGTGCATAGATATTTCGAAAAATGGACTTCGAAATGCAATGCCTAATCCATCTGTTGGTGCTGTAATTGTTCATGATGGCAAAATAATTGGAGAAGGCTATACTTCTCCTTATGGCGGCAATCATGCAGAAGTAAACGCGATTAATAGTGTTAATAACAAAAACCTGCTTCCTCAATCCACGATTTATGTTAGCCTTGAACCCTGCTCCCATATAGGAAAAACACCACCATGTACTGAATTAATTGCAAAACATAAACTTAAAGCTGTTGTTATCGGATGCACAGATTCAAACTCGTTAGTTTGTGGAAACGGAATAAAAAAACTTAAAGACACAGGATGTAAGGTAATTACAGGAGTGCTAGAAAAAGAATGCAAAGAATCGAACAAGCGCTTTTTCACTTTCCAAGAAAAGAAAAGGCCATATGTTATTCTAAAATGGGCTCAGTCTGCAGATGGATTTATCGACAAAACTAGAATTAGCTCCAAAATACCTTCTACCAAAATAACATCACAAACAGCTAATACTTTAGTCCACAAATGGCGAAGTGAGGAAATGGCCATTATGGTAGGAACCAACACAATCTTGCTTGACAACCCAACCTTAACAGTTAGATATTTAAATGGCAAAAACCCGATTAGAGTTGTTATTGACCGAGAATATAAGCTACCTAAATCATCTAACATATTTAACAACTCCTCTCCAACGATTTGCTATACATCAACTATTTCTCACAAAGAAAATGATATTGAATGGGTAAGAATTAATTTTACAAATGCACTTGAAGAAATACTGAAAGATCTGCACCAAAGAAACATTCTTTCGCTATTCGTTGAGGGCGGAAGACAGGTTCTCCAATCATTTATTGATGCGAACCTATGGGATGAATCAAGAGTTTTCACTAGTGACTTAGAAATTGAATCTGGAGTTAAAGCACCTGAAATAAATATAATACCTTTAAAGATGCCACAAATTGGAGTTGACAAATTAGCGCTATACAGAAATGATTAGTATTATTCTCACTATTTTACTCTTTAGCTTGCTTGTTATCTTTTTTAAGCTATTTGAGCGGTTCAATGTTATTTCCTTACACGCAATATCAATTAATTATTTATTTGCTGCTGGGTGGGGATTCGTTTTCGCGATGCAACCGTTCAACATAATAGATATTTTAGATTCTAAATGGATCTACCATGCCATGGTTATTGGCTGTATGTTCATTTTTGTCTTCAATCTATTAGCTCTTGGAACTCAAAAAGTTGGAATTGCTGTTGCCACTGTTGCCAACAAAATGTCGTTAGTTATTCCTGTAATATTTTCTTTGTTTTTCTATGCTTCAGACACAGTAAACTTCATGAAAATTGTTGGAATTTCGTTAGCCTTAGCAGGTGTTTACTTTTCGTCTACCGAAGGAGGGAAATTAGCTTTCGACAAGAGATATCTTTGGCTAATAGCAACGATCTTCTTTATGCAAGGAGTAGCCGACATCACATTTAATCACGCACAAGAAACAACTGTTCAACCAGAAGAAATGGAGACTTTTTTCGGAGCTTTATTTCTTGTCGCAGGACTTGCGGGAAGTATTGCCGCATTGCCAAAGATTATCTCTAAGCAGGAAAAATTAAAACCAAGTGCTCTGCTATTTGGCATAATGTTCGGCATAACGAACTACCTTACTTTACAGTTCATGTTCGAAGCACTAAGCACCCCTGGCCTAGAGCCTTCACTAGTATATCCGTTGGTTAGCATGGGTGTAGTTCTAACTTCTGCCATTGCTGGACTTGTTTTTTTTAAAGAAAAGCTATCACTTTCCAATTGGTTTGGTATTGGCTTAGCTGTTGTCGCTATTGCAACTTTAGCTTACGCTGCGTGATAGATTCTTACAAAACAATAAAAACTACAAGTAAAGGCGTCTATAAAGAGAAAGGAAGTAAGTTCTTAGGGTTTGCTTACCCGATAGAAAGCGAAGAAGAAATTAAAATTCACATTAACGAATTAAAAAAGGCTCACCACAACTCTCGACATTTTTGCTATGCATTTGTTTTAAAACCAGACCACAGTCATCGTAGAGGAAGCGATGACGGTGAGCCAGGTGGAACCGCTGGAGCACCTATTCTAGGTCAAATTAACAGCAAAAATCTCACCAATACACTTGTTGTTGTTGCAAGATATTTTGGCGGAACAAAGCTCGGTGTGAGCGGATTAATTACAGCATACAGAACCGCAGCTTTAGAAGCTCTTAACTCCGCAATAATTATTGAAAAAACCGTTGACAATTATTACAATTTACGTTTTACCTACGAACAAACAGGAGATGTAATGCGTATTTTAAGTGATGATTTTGTAAAAATCAACAGCCAAAAATTCGAAATAGATTGTTTAATTGAGTTTTCGGTACGTAAGAGTGAAGCCAACCGTATTATTAGTCAAATAGAGAAAATCAGTACTTTAGAGCTCAAATTCATTAAAACAGAATGAGAAAATTAATAGCGATAATATCATATATAATCATCAGCTTATTGGGATTTGCCCAAAGCAAAGTAGAAACTCCCGCTCCAGGCGACTTCGACTACAAAAAAGCTAATTCATCATACATCCATGTATATTTAGGTTTTGACGATTTAGAAAACAAAGTTGCTAACTACATGAAAAAAACAAACGCCAACCTTATAGACAACAAAACAACGCTAGTTCTAGATACGGCAATAAAAAGCTTGTCTGGTTGGCATTTCACCTACCACCAAAACTACGATGGCAAAGAAATTTACAACTCTCAAATTAAAGTAAACACTGATAATAACGGGACTATTACATCTGTATTTGATTACAGTTTTTCTTCTGATTTAATCACTTCAAATGCTTTCCCAAATACATATATAATCAATTCACAATTGAATAATTATCAGATACTTAATGAAGTTCAATTAATATATTTATTTAAAAATGAAAAACTTACTCCAGCAGCGCTTATCTCCCACTTAAAAGATGAAGATTACCCATTTGCGTTAGCAATAGACAACACAGGAACAATAATATACGAGAAAGACCTTAGTTTGTATTTCGACTCAGCGGTAACGGGGACCGTTTTTCTTCCAGATCCATTAACCAAGGCTGGAGTCTCTTATGGAATTCCTTTCGTTGACAATAATGACAATGATGTACCGCAACTGAATGCCCAAATAGATACTGTTTCTCTAACAGCAAACTACGATTCCAGTAGTGGTGTATTCTTATTAGAAAGTAATGCAGTACTCATAACCGAACACTCCTCACCTGCCATTAACCCGGTCACCTCGCTTAACGGAGAGTTTTACTATACGCGCTCTGAATCTGGGTTTGAAGACATTAACGCGTTTTACCACATCAATCGGATGCAAAACCATATCCAAACACTGGGATTCAACAATATTGTTAATTATCAAATTAACATTGACACACATGGCTTAAATGGAAGTGATAACTCCAACTTTCAATCGAGCTTTAATCCACCTAGAATTACCTTCGGTGAAGGCGGTGTAGATGATGCTGAAGACGCAGATGTCATTCTTCACGAATATGGGCATGCAATCATGAGCAGTGCCGCTCCGGGAACAAATACAGGAACAGAAAGAGCGGCTCTTGACGAAGCAAATGGTGATTATTTCGCTGCTTCATTTTCTAGGTCGTTGAATTCGAATAGTTGGGATTCCGTTTATACATGGGATGGGCACAACGAATATTGGGATGGCAGAATGGCTTCTTCTGACAAGCACTACCCTGAAGATTTAGTAGGTAACCTTTATACTGATACTGATATTTGGTCTTCAACCATCATGCAGATATGGGAAGATTTGGGTAGGAACACTGCCGATCAACTACTAATAGAATCTGCATACGGATATGCCTCCGGAATGACGATGCGAGATGCTGCTGAGTTATTTTATCAGGCCGATGTTGACTTGAATAATGGCGCTAATTATCTCTCAATTTGCAATCGGTTTCAAGCCAGAGGACTCATGGAAACGTGCCCGAACTCAATTAATGAGCACGCAGTAACACTAAATTCTAAGCTCATAAACAGCCAAGCTTTTGCAAATGGTAGTGGCAATGCAGTAATTCGCTTGAATCAACTACAGGACACCAAATTGAATTTATACAACGTAAATGGACAACTCATCAAATCAACCTCTCAAAACACAACCGAATTAAATGTTTCACCCATTAACCTTAAAGCCGGAGTCTACTTAGTAGAAATCATTGGTGCCTCACATCGAGAAATATTTAAATTGGTAAAATTCTAGATTATTACGAACTATTTAATGAATAAAAGAAAGCTTAGATATTTTATCATACACAAACCGTATGGAATGTTATCGCAGTTTTCGTCCGAGCATGGTAAAACTTGTTTGGCCGATTTGGATTACAAATTTCCAAGAGACGTTTATCCAGTAGGCAGGCTCGACCAAGATTCAGAAGGGCTTCTGTTGCTAACCAATGACAAGAGTATCAATCACGAATTGTTAGCTCCAGAAAAAAAACATGCTAAAACCTACCTAGTGCAAGTCGAGGGGTTGGCGACTAATAAATCGCTAAAAGCTTTAAAAACAGGTGTTGACATTAAGGCTAAAGGAGTAAATCATTACACCGCTCCTGCCTCCATCAAGATAGTTAATAAACCGGATTGGATTGAACAAAGGAAACCACCGGTTAATGAAGCTAAAACTACAAGTTGGATTGAAATAAGCATCACAGAAGGAAAGAACAGGCAAGTTAGAAAAATGACAGCTGCTGCTGGTTTTCCTACGCTTCGGCTTTTAAGAATAAGCATTGAATCTCTTTTAGTCGATGGTCTAGAGCAAGGTCGAGTAATGGAATTGTCAAGAAATACAGCATTTAAAAAATTAGCATTGACAATTTAGTTCTTTCAGATTATTTCTTGTGATGGTTCAGCCTTAGCTTATAGTTCCAGCATCAAAACAATAATTGAAGCTAATTGTCGCGAAGGATCTAACATGGGTCTAAAGCATCAAACGGAGATTACACTAAGCTATTTCGGACTTCGCAGTGAAATATAAAAAGAGGTCATCACATCCTAAGCAATGCACATAAACTAGCTCGCTAATATCAACGAACTAAACTTAATCCAATGTTGGCAAGACAATACAACTCCTAAAAGCTAGAAATATACTTCTATTGCACATTAAGATTGAATTGATAAAAAGCGCTTTCTGCAAAGATGCCTTTATATTAATTGAACCAATTTTTGGTAACAAACTTTACAGTCTTCGAGCAAAGGTTTCAAATGCTTTGGAAACGGCTCCGATTTGGGGCTATAATTTATAAATCCCGTTGACTTATGTATGCTTCCATACCAATATTTTGCCCAAACACCATCTTCTGGCCTTGCTCCCATTTTCCAGCTTAACATATCAGAGTCGAAGGCAATACCAGCCTTTTCACAAAGTTCACCTATAGCTTTTTCCGGATCTAATAATATTCGTTTGGAATCAATAATTATCGGTTTTACTGCAATCGATTCCAAATAAGAAACTAAATCAACATGTAACTGGTAACCGACATCAGTCATGGTGGGATTATCAATTACTTCAGCAAAAGATGGAAGCATTTCAACAGGATCCCGAGTAAGAATAACATTTATCGTGTCTTTCAAAAACGATTTATCTAAATCAAGGATATGATGCGTCATGTTTTTAAAAAACACTATTGGTTTTTCATGCTCTCCCATCATCATCTCGATCACCTTTTCTCCATCATTTTCTAATGACATCATGACATCATCAGCTCCTGGATGATACTCATTAGCATTCGTTTGACATAGATAATGGGCATATAATGGCTCATCATAAACTTTAGTATCAGCTCTTTGAGCAAAAGAGTACATCAGTGCTGTAGAAATGTTCCTTGGCCCTGACCATAAACAAATTCTTTTAGTGCTATCCATACTAGCTGGTTTCACTTTGAATTAATTGCTCATATAAGTTACTCACCTTTCTCGACAACTTGCCAAACTTACCATCGCCAATTGTTTTTCCATCAATTTTTGTGACCGGTGTAACACCTCCAAATGTTCCCGTCACAAATGCTTCATCAGCTCCATAAACATCAAAAAGGGAGAAGTTTTTTTGTTTACAGCTAATGCCATTGTTATTACATACGCTAATTACGTTCCCTCTTGTAATGCCATTCATGCAATACTCTCCTGTTGAAGTCCAAACTTCACTATCCTTAACCATAAAAAAATTAGTGGCATTGCAAGTGGCGACAAATCCGTTGACATCTAACATCAATGCCTCATCTGCACCAGCTTCAATTGCTTGCATCAAGGCCTGAACCTCATGCAATTTACTATGGCAATTTAGCCTTGGGTCTAAAGAATCGGGAGATCCCCTTCTTATTGTACTTGTAAACAAAGTTACACCATGCTCTTTGCTCTCAATAGATGCTTTTTTATGTTCCGTAATAATAACAAGGTTGGGTCCAGAAATGGTAAATCTTGGATCTTGAGTCGGTGTTTTCTTAATGCCCCTTGTCACCATGACTCGCAAATGAATATTGTTGTGCATATCATTTACAGCAAGAGTTTTTTGAATGTCATTTACTAAATCCTCCTTAGTAAAAATCAGGTTCATTCCAATTGCTTTCGCTGAATGCCATAACCTATTTAAATGAAGGTCGATAAAAACTACAACATCATTGTGCAGTCTCATACCTTCCCAAACCCCATCACCAATTAAATAACCGCTGTCAAAAACAGATATTTTGGCATCATCTCGATGAAAAAATTCTCCATTGATAAAAATTTTAACATCCTTATTTCTTGGATCAATTTCTGAATTATGGGTTCCATGTACCATGATCTAATTCGATTTTTAGTTAAGCTCCGAAATTAAAAAACAAAAAGTTAGAAATCGGAATCACTAAACATTAATTGCTGCTTTAAACATACCTAAATGTTCTTTAACAAAAGAAAGGTTTCTACTTAAATAGGGTTCATAAATAAGAGCCTGCTAGACTTGAAGTATCTGGATTTACCTAAAAAATACATCTAAATTGCGAGCTTTTTTTAAATGCCAAATTGATTTGCAGACTAATCTTGGCGCATGGCAACTTCTTCAAGTATAAACACACCTGCTTGTCCGTTTTCTTTAAGCTGCGTTTGAGCCACCATTTCCATCATAGTTCCATTGTTCCATGATGAGAAATCATACGTGTTTGGCGTTTCGAACCATTCTTGAATGTCCATTTCAATATGAAATTCTACATGGTGCGCACCAGCAACGGTAAATGACTCGTTAAGCGTAATTTCCCAGCTATTTTCTTGCGCCATTCCCATTCCATCAATGCTACCTATATGCGTATTATAAGCTTGCAACGTTGAGTTGGTATTTAGAGAATCGTAAAATCCTTCTAGCTTCATAAAATGATACCCTCCTCCCATAGCGTCTGGCCATACCATATTGGTTTCTGGAGAGGATGTAAAAACAGAAGCTATGTTGTCTGATTCGTTTAAACCAAATGTAAATGTAATGCCAGTATAGTCACCAGCGGGTACCTCAACAGTGCTTGTTTGCGTCAATGTATTCTCATCTTCCGCATCTACATAAATGTTTCTAAACACTTCAACATCACCAACTGAGCTATTTACTGTTACCCGAGAAAGAACATATTTAATAGTTTCTATAGAGTATTCATGCCCTGCTGCACTGTAATAAAATTTATTGGTGAAAACCAAATCATCAGCGCCTACTTTGTGATCTAATGTTACTATAACACCTGCATCACTATACTCGCAGGTGCCATCGTCTTTTTTTGCCTTAGATTCATAGTTAGTAGCAAGTTCATTTGTGCATCCTTTTCTTTTACAGGATGTACAAATTAAAATACTTAAAGCTAAAATTGATAATATAGTTATTTTAATTGTTTTCATTTTAATTGTATTTTGTTTTTAATTGAAAAGGACGAAACCAATTAGATTTCGCCTAACTTAAATTTTTAGAAATTCTTGGTCAGTTTCTCCATCAGCTTTTTTAACTCCTCTGCTAAATGATATCTCTGTTACATTATATCTCTGGTTTCCTTTTAATTTACAAATAAAACTGTTCATTGTAGCTGTGGCATATAGAATAATCTTCTAACGCTGAAATTGGTTTCGGTATTGCAACTGCATAGAGTAAATTAAAAAGATATTTCATTTATATTTCAATTGTCAAAGATATCAAATATACTTTCTCTTTGCTCAACAACCGTCTATCAGTATTATAACCCTAATAAATATTTTAGCCC
Organism: Flavobacteriales bacterium; assembly: GCA_018669945.1. Taxonomy (GTDB): domain Bacteria; phylum Bacteroidota; class Bacteroidia; order Flavobacteriales_G; family NORP312; genus NORP312. The sequence continues at coordinate 4,543 of JABHTA010000100.1, read as the reverse complement.
TATAAATATCAGTTTAAACGTTTAACTTTGAAAAAACACGTTATTTGAATACGAAATTTTTATATTGGATAGCACAGGTCTTCGGCTGGACAACATATATTGTACTAACTATAATTTTAAATATCGGTGCAAAAGAACTGAATACTGATTTCTTTCTTACAATGTTTGCCGTTTGGGCGACAGGAATTAGCCTTTCACAGCTACTTAGATACCTATATGTGAATCAAGGATGGCTCGATTTAGGCATAATAAAACTAATACCAAGGGTGCTTCCTACCATTGTGATTTTCGGTGTCGCACTTGAATTTCTTTATTACTTGAGTCAATTCATTATTACAAGCGACCCAGTCGTCTTTGGTGGAAATAAGTTTTTTTCAGAAACAATTAGTTGGTTCTTTTTATTTTTAATGTGGACGTTGTTCTACTTTTCGTTTCATTTTTTTCAGAATTATAGAAAGGAAGAAATAAAAAATTTACAATGGGAAGCTTCTAAGAATGAGATTGAATTAAATCGACTGAGAGCTCAATTAAACCCCCACTTTATATTCAACTCAATGAATACAATAAGAGCATTAGTAGATGATAATCCTAAAAAATCGAAAAAAAATATTACAAAACTTTCAAAAATATTGAGAAGCACTCTTTTAACGGAAAAGAAAAAGTTTATTACCCTTGAAGAAGAACTAGATCTCGTTAAAGACTACTTAGATTTGGAACATTCACGATTCGAAGAAAGACTAAACATTATTTATAATATAGCGCCAAATACTTCTAAACTTTTGATTCCGCCAATGATGTTGCAGACATTAGTGGAGAATTCAATTAAACATGGTATTTCTCAACTACCTGAAGGTGGAATAGTTGCGATTAAAACAAGTTGTGATTATAGCAACTTATATATTGAAATCTTAAATAGCGGAACATATCAACCACCAGATTCTCCTCAATCAAATTCTGCAGGATTTGGATTAAGCGGGACGGTTAAAAGACTGGAACTGCTCTACGGAGCCAAAGGTGTTTTCGAAATTTATAATAAAAATAACAAAGTTGTTTCCAACTTAACAATCCCACAAACCAAAAATGATGAGTATTACAGCGATAATAATTGATGATGAAAGATTAGCTAGAAAAGAACTGACTTCTCTTCTCGCTCAGCACAAAAAAATTGAAATTATTGATGAAGCTGCAAATGCAGACGAAGCTCTTATCAAGATTCATGAAAAACGACCAAATCTTATTTTTCTTGATATTCAGATGCCCGGTAAAACTGGTTTCGATTTATTAGAGGAGCTCGACTACGTTCCTGATGTAATCTTTACCACTGCATATGATGAATATGCTATAAAAGCATTCGAAGTAAATGCCTTGGACTATTTACTAAAACCAATTGAAGATGATCGCCTTAGAGATTCTATTGATAAAGTTTCTGAAAAAATTGATATAGATGAACCAAGTATTTCGAGCGATGGAATACTTACCGAAAATGACCAAGTTTTTGTTAAAGATGGAGAAAAGTGTTGGTTTATTACCCTAAAAGAAGTCCGGTATTTCGAATCGGTAGGTAATTATGTTAAAGTTCATTTCGATTCTAACCGACCAATGATTTTAAAATCGCTCAATAATCTTGAAAAAAAATTAGATTCTAAAACCTTCTTTAGAGCCAATAGGAAACACATTATTAATCTTAAGTGGATTCAAAAATCAGAAACTTGGTTTAACGGAGGGCTTTTAGTTACTGTTAACGGAGAAGAAACAATTGAAATCTCAAGAAGGCAAGCTGCCAAATTAAAAGACATAATGAGTCTATAACTTCCTTTAAGCGATATCACCTGATTTTCGATCAATTATCCTTAATTATAATCAATTAATTCCCCAATAATACAAGATAAACATTAATCCATTTCCACTTATGATTAATCGATAAGTTTTATTCATTGGTAGAAATTATGTTTTAATTTCCAAGAATTCTTTACATCTTTACTTTAGCAATGGATGCAATAAATATATTAGGCAACGATATTTACCCCACAGTAGTTTTCGATCCAGAGAATGGTTTATTTAAAATAGCTGGACGATCGATGATGGATGACGCAGAATTCTTCTATCGAGAATTACTGTCTTGGATGGATGAATACGCTGAAAATCCAAATGACATTGAGTTCACTATTGATATGGAATGCTTTAATATCGCATCATCAAAAAGACTCTTATTCTTGTTGTATAAATTAGAAGAAATTAACAAAGCAAATAAAGTTTCAGTATCTGTTGTCTGGTGCTGTTCAGAAAATGAAGATGACATGTTTGAAGTAGGTCAAGACTTTGCAGTTATGGTTAAAATTCCATTTAGTTTTTACATTTGCGCGCCCCAAGAAGATGCTGTTTTAGCATAATTTTCAATTATCAATAATTTCTACTTAATAGGTCAATACTTATTCGCAAGTAAGGTTATCTTTGCACCCTTAAATTGATCTTTTATGAAACAAGTTTCTTTAATTTTCAACCTTTTTCTTAGCATTGCCGTTGCTATTTTATTCTACCTCCATTTTTCTGAAGGAAAAACAAATGAATCTCTGAATAACGACAAAAATTCCATCGACCAAGTTGCTCCTGTCGAAAAATCCACAAACTCAATTGTTTATGTCAATTCTGATACTTTGTGGGAGAAATATGAACTAATTATTGAGCTTCAAAATCAACTTGCCGAAACTAAAAGAGCAAAAGAAAGCTACCTAGTTAGCAAAGGGCAAAAATTAGAAGAAGATGCATACCAATTTCAAATGGAGGCTTCGCAAATGACAGAACCACAAATGATTTTAAACCAGGCAAAACTGCAACAAACCCAAATCGATTTGCAATCTCGCCAAGAACAGCTAATGGAAGAACAACAGCGTATAGAAAAGAACTTTTATGACGAGCAGCAAGCGATGGGGCTTAAGATTAGAGATGAATTAACTATAATTCTAAAACAATACAGTGTTGACAATGGATACCAAGTTATTCTAGCATACAGTGCGTTAAGTGATTTATTATATGCTCCAGATAGCCTTGATATAACAACAGATTTAGTTAACAGTCTTAATGCAAAATATCAAGCAGATAATGCTAAAGTAGAATAACAATGTTAATTGCTAATAACAAAAAAGAAACCAACATTGCCGAATACATTTTGTATATGTGGCAAATTGAAGCTCTAATTCGCTCCTGTAACTTTAATATTTATGAACTAGAAGAAGCTGTAATAAGTAATTATGGCGTTTCTAGCGCAAAACAATTGGAAATATTCAATTGGTACAAGCAATTAATCGCTGAAATGAAGCTTCAAGGCATCAAAAAAACAGGTCATTTGAATTCCCTAAAAGAAATAATTAGTGAATTAGTAATGTTGCACAACATGCTCGTGAATCTTTTTAAAGATGAAAAGTATTTAATACTTTACGGTCAAGCACTTCCAAATATTGATGCTTTGTTGGCAAAGTCGGGCACCGCCAAAATAAGTGAAATTGAAGTTTGTCTTAATGGTTTATTTGGTAAACTAAGTTTAAAGATTCAAAAGAAAGAGATTTCTGAAGATACTGAAAAAGCAATCGAAAGTTTTAGTAAGCTTATTGCATTTCTTACTGCCAAGTATCATGAGATGAAAGCTGGTAAATTTGTGTTACCAGATGAGGTTAGAAATTAAAATATCTAATTCAATAAATTTTATTTAATTTCGCGGTCGATTAAATAATTTTTCGACGAATGCTATTAAAAAACACACTAATTACATCACTTATTCTTTGGAGCAGTATTTGTATTTCTGCAACAATTGAGTCCGGTGGTTCTGGAATTTGGGACGACCCTGCAACTTGGATTGGCGGAAATGCACCAGCAGATGGCGATACTGCCGTAATATCTGTTTTACATACAGTCGATGTGGACTGCAATTGTGGTATTTATGCTAATTTTAGAATTGAAGTTTATGGAACTCTCAACTTCTTTAATGGTAAAAAATTAAATATGGATGAGGCTAGCGAGGTGCAAATTTATTCAGGCGGTTTATTAACTGGAGGAAATGGTGGCTCAAAAATAATTATAGGTGGAGTTGGGAAATGGGATGGTAGTGAAGGTGATGTTATAGGACCTGCATACACTAATAGTATCACAACTGGTTTTACGCAAGGTATTCTGCCTATCGAATTACTAAACTTTAACGCAGAGGTAACCGAAGAAAACTCTATAAGAATACACTGGTCCACTGCACAAGAGATTAACAATGATTTTTTCACTATTGAGCGAAGTTATGCAGGTTCTAATTTCAGAGAATTTATTGAAATTCCTGGAGCTGGTAATAGCAGTGAAGAATTAAGCTATGAAACATACGACAACGAGCCTCTCGAAGGAGATGTCTTTTACAGGCTTAAACAAACAGATTACGATGGTAATTATGAGTACTTTAGCATAGTTGGTGTCTCTTTTGAAAGTAATCACATTAAAACTGCTGGCTGTAGAACCCTAAGTGTCTTTCCTAATCCATGTATAGGAGAATGTCAAGTTAAGCTATCTA
>JABHTA010000199.1 GCA_018669945.1 Flavobacteriales bacterium | reverse complement strand
CTTGCAACGCTTCATTTCAATTAATTCAGCATCTAATTTTTCCATTGTAGCACGCGGTGCTTCGTAAACATCATTAGCTCTTCCTAAATAGCAGGGATCATGGAATGTTATTTTTTTGCCTTTAAAACCACCTCCACCTTTTAGAGTAAGTTTTTCTGATTTTATTAAGTCTTGAATGAGTTGTGTATGATGAATAACTTCATAATTACCCCCTAATTCAGGGTATTCGTTTTTAAGTGTATTAAAACAGTGTGGGCAACCCGTCACAATTTTTTTTACTTCATATCCATCTAAAACCTGAATATTCATCATGGCTTGCATTTGGAAATTAAATTCGTTTCCAGCTCTTTTTGCAGGATCCCCGGTACACGATTCTTCAGCGCCAAGAACAGCAAACTTAACTTTAGCATTGTGCAGTATTTTAACAATAGCTTTGGTTATTTTTTTAGCTCGGTCGTCAAAACTTCCAGAACATCCTACCCAAAATAAAATTTCTGGTGTTTCTCCTGCGACCATCATCTCAGCCATTGTAGGAACTTTTATTTTTTCTATATCAGACATATAATCTTAAATTTAAATCTCTAATTTGTCACCTTGAGCTGGTTGTGAAGTTATTCTTCTGTTGCCCAATTTAATCTATCTGCTTGTGCAAATTGCCAAGGAGCTCCATTGTTCTCAATATTGGTAGCCATGCCGTTCCATTCTTGTGGAGCGTTGGATTCTTCCATGATTAGATATCTTCTCATTTCCATGATAATAGAAAGAGGGTCTAAGTTAATCGGACAAGCTTGTGTACATGCATTACATGTGGTACAAGCTCTTAGTTCTTCGGGCGTAATGTAATCATGTAACAATGATTTTCCGTCATCAACACCCTTATTGGCACTAAACTCCTCTAATCGGTCTCGTGTATCCATCATTATCTTTCTTGGAGATAATAGTTTTCCAGTTTGGTTAGCAGGACATTCAGATGTACACCTTCCACACTCGGTACACGAGTATGAGTCCATCAAGTTTTTCCAAGTAAGATCATTTACTTCTTTAGCTCCAAATCTGATAACTTCTGCATTCGGTTCTTGTTCTGGAGCTGCTGCGTAAGGATCCGCATTTGGGTCGAACATCAGTTTTACCTCATTAGTAACTGCCTCCATATTGGTGAATTGTCCTTTAGGAAGTAAATTTGAATAATACGTTGTTGGAAATGCCAGTAAAATATGAAAATGCTTAGAGTAGGGTAGGTAATTCAGAAATCCTAAAACCCCGAGGATATGAAACCACCAACAGCTTCTTTCTATAAGATGAAGTGAGTTTTCATCGGTTGGTAAAAATCCGTATAATTTAGAACTGACTATGAAGTTTCCATTAGTGTGGATATCTGCAGCGTTCATGGTTAAAAAAGCGGTCATAAGAAGTATCTCAGTAACCAAAATAATATTAGCATCTGATTTTGGCCAGGTTTTCATTTCAGCTTTGTGAAATCTAGGAATGTGCACAATATTTCTCCTTGTAAAGAAAATAATACAGCCAATAATTACACCTAATGCCATTAACTCAAAGACATTAATGAAAGTGCTGTATAAGCCGCCAAGCAAGGGTTCAAATATTCTGTGTGATCCAGATATACCATCAATAACAATTTCTAGCATTTCGAGATTGATAATAATAAAACCGGCATAAACCACAATATGTAATAATCCTGCTACCGGCCTTGCAGTCATTTTCGACTGACCCAAAGCGACTTTTATCATTGTTTTCCAACGTATGCCAGCATTGTCACTTCTTTCAACTTTTCTACCCAATTGAATGTTGCTAATGATTTTTTTTACGTTAATTGCGAACCAAACAACAGCTCCTATAAATAGGACGACAAAGATTATATTACTTATTCCCATTCTTTTTGCCTTCTAATATGTTTTTCAGCGTTTCTCGCTGATCATTTGTCAGGAACTGGTCCTGATTTTTTTTATTTCGTTTACTCAACAGCGAAACTTTTACGTAACGTTCAGGATGTTTGTCATAGTCTGTCAAAAGTAACGCTAAATCTGTATTGGCTTGTGCTAAATGTGTAGATAATTCTTCGTTATGAATAAGAAGACCTATAGTGCCTGCACCTCTGTTAATTTGTCCGATAACTGCATCAACTTCTGCTAATGCCCTATTAGAAGCCATTACCGCATTATCTATGTTGCTTTTAGCTATTGAGTTTTGAATTGAGTTGTAATTTACTAGAATATAATTTAAAACTGTGTCGCTCATTGCTATGTTGTTCTTTATGGCCTCAATATTTTTTTCTATTAAGTTCAATCTCCATTTTTCATTTTCTGAAGCAGCAGAAAGCTCCTCTGAGATGTGATCTACCGTGATTAATAACCTTTTTATCTCATCAACATTACTTAGAAGTTGTTGACGTTTTGCGTCATCTTTAAGTGATCTAAAAATTGTCATCATTGAATCAAAAGATAATTTAAGATTATCAGTTTTCTCAATTATAGGGTTCAAGGATAAAGCCACAGTTTCTTCAAGATCAGCTTCTGGTGCTGCAGATAAAGTGTCACCATATTGGTGATAAGCATTCGTATCTGTGTAATTTAGTGTGAGGATACTTCCACTCAATAAATCGGCACTAACCACCTCAACAACAGTACCGTATGGTATTTTGTAGTTGGAATCTATTATAGTAAAAGTGACGAGAATTTCTGTAGTTATCGAGCTAGGTAATATGTCGATAGAATAGACCTCACCAATTTTGAAGCCATTAACCTGTACGTCAGAACTTTGGGCAAGACCTTCTATGCTATTATATTTTGCATAGTAAACGTTTGTTGGTTCAAAATAAGTTGTGAAAAACTGCAGATAAATTAAAACAGAAAAAATAATAAATATCACTAATAAAGGAATCCACCATGTTATTTTTCCTCTTTTTTCCACAACTAAAACAACTAATCAGGATAAATTTAGGGCTTATTGGTGGCATTCTTTTTTTGTTCTTCTAGAATTTTTTCTAGAATTGCCCGTTCTTCTTTTGTAAGGAAATTAAGTTCGTCTTTATTTTTCTTCCTGCCTAAAACTGAAACATGTACATATCTCTCTGGGTGAGCTTTCATGTCCCAAAGTAAAAGATCTAAGTCTTTAGCTGCTTCTTCGACATGGTGATATAGTGTGTCATTTTGCACTAGCATACCAAGTGTTCCTTCTCCGGCATTAACTTTACTAAATACATCTGCAACTTCTGATAATGCTGAATTGGCGGTCATTACAGTTTGAGCCAGATTTGCCTTAGCCAATGTGTCACTTATCGACTCAAAGTTGGCCAGTATTTCTGTAATATCTTCGTTACTACGTTTTACATTTCCTGTAATCGATTCAATATTAATTAATATACTAGATAATCTAACTTGTTCTTCCGCAACCATTGTGTCTAATCGAAGTGCAACTGTTTCGAATGTTTGAATCGCCTTTTTAATACTTATAAAACTTGCAGATAGGTTTTCTCTTGCATCCTGGTTAAGGATGGTTTGCACGATAACCACAGCAGAATCAATAGAGCCCAAAAGTTGGTCTGTCTTGTCTTTTAATGGGGCAAGTTGCGCAGTTACTTGATCTTCAAGGTCATCTTCAATACCCCCTATAATAGTATCTCCAATCTGATAATACGAGAGCGAATCACTTAGTTTAAGTGCAATTACCTTTGTCCCTAATAAATCTAAACTAACAATTCTTGCTTCAGAACCATGTGGGATTTTAACTAGTGGGTTATTTATAACAAATGATACAAGAATTTCAGAAGTGTTACCTGAAGTCGGAGGCAAAAGTGTAATCATCTTTATCTTTCCAACATTAAGTCCGTTAACTTGAATATTGTTGTTTTCTGTGAGTCCAGAAATATTCTTGTATTTGGCAAAATAGATAGTTTTTGGCGTAAAAGGATTCCCGTCTCCTTTCAGAAAATTAGCACCTAATAACAAAATTGTTATCGAACTGATAACAACTAAGCCAATTTTTATTTCTCTTCCTTTACTCAAGTCACTTATTTGTAAGACCCATAGCCTTACTCATGCTAATTTTCTCACCTTTATAAAACGGCACCACAAAAGCGTCTTTGTATCCTTTTTCTCTTGCTAATCCTTGAATTTTAGAAGCCTCTCCTAAATCATTTGTTTTCCCTGTATAATATCTATACAGGCCACTTTTTTCGTATTCGTAAAGTTCTGTTAGTCCTTTAAAATTGTAAACTGTTGTTTCAACTTGATTTGTTGAACTTGCTATCTGTACCCTATAAGTTACTCGTGTTGTATTACTTTGCCCACCAGCATTATTCATAACGTTAGTTTCTTCTTTAGATTCTTCAAGCGAGTCATCTTTTTGAGCATCATCTATTATTTTAATGTCAATACCTTCCACATCGCTTTTGTAATCATTAAAAGCATTAAAAATAGAGCCAGCTAATAATTTTTGTTTCTCTGGACTTGAGAGAAAGTCTTGTTCTTCTTTATTGGTTAAAAAACCTGTTTCAATTAATACGCTAGGCATTGCAGTTCTGTAAAGAACCAAAAACCCAGCTTGTTTTACACCTCTATTTTTTCGTCCTAGTGTTGAAAACTGGTCTTGAATTTTTATCGCAAATTCAATGCTTTGCGCTTGATAAGCCCGCTGGTAAGCATCAAGTGCGGCACTATATTCAGCCGTTCCAGGTTTAAAGTCGCTGTATTTAGTTTCATAATTATCTTCCATAAGGATGACATCATTTTCTCTTTTCGCCACCTCTTTATTTGCTTTTTCCTTGTTAGTACCCATTACAAAGGTTTCAGTACCATAAGCAGATTTATTGTCGTTTGCATTTGCGTGTACACATATAAATAAGTCTGCCTTAGCGTCATTAGCGATTTTTGCACGATTTTCAAGTGTAACAAATACATCTTTGTCTCGAGTATAAATTACCTCAACATCATCATAACTCCTTTTAATTACTTGCCCTAAACGGAGTGCAATTGCAAGAGCAACATCTTTTTCATTTGCCGAACCACCCTGACATCCAGGGTCGTGACCACCGTGACCTGCATCTATTACTACTTTTTTAATGCCTATATCGGGTGCTTTTTCCGGTGCGAATCCTAGTACGATTATTGTTGTTAACAAAACAATCAGTAAAAAAGTTCGTTTCACGATTCTTACAGATATGTTAATGTTGTTTAATTTCACGCTTTCGAAAAATGTTAATTCATACTGTAAATAAGGTATTTCCGAGTATTGAAAGCAAATGTAATATTATAACTTGCCTCGAAACTTATACATAAGACAATTAATTCACGTATTTCTGTTAATAAACGGGTTATGTTCTAATTATGTTTCTAATTCATCTGTTTTAATACAATATGAAGATACGGCAAGGACCAATCCACTGATAATCGACTCTGTAAGTTCAAGTAAATATAGCGAAAGTTCTTTGGATGCAAAAGTAGATTATGCTGCATTAGATTCGCTGCGTTTTGATGTTACCAATCAGAAGGTGTACTTGTTTGGCGATGCAGAGGTTAAATATGAAGGTATTACTTTAAAGGCGAGTTACATTGAGCTAAGTCTAGAAACTAAAGAAGTAACAGCTTATGGTACTATTGATTCAACAGGAAAGCTAATTGGAAAGCCAGAGTTCGCTGAAGGTGCGCAAACTTTTACAAGCGAAGCTTTACGGTACAATTTTGAAACGAAAAAAGGAAAAATAACTAAAGCGATTACGCAAGAGGGTGATGGCTATATTCATGGCGCTCAGATTAAGATGATGAATGATGAAGTTATTTTCATTAAGAACGGAAAATATACTACTTGCAGCAATGAAATTCCACATTTTCATATTGAGGCAAGTAAATTGAAATTCATCAAAGACGATAAGATTGTAACAGGCCCGGCGTACTTAAAAATTCAGAGTATTCCGACACCATTGGCAGTTCCTTTTGGTTTTTTTCCAAACAAAGAAACGCAAACATCGGGGATAATTATTCCTACATATGGGGAGTCACCAGGTTTGGGGTTTTTCTTAAATGATGGGGGGTATTACCTTGCCATTAACGATTATATTGACCTAGCTTTAACTGGTGATATTTATTCTAGAGGAAGTTGGGGTTTGGGTATAGAATCTAACTACTCCAAGAGATATAAGTTTGATGGGCATATTAATCTTACTTATGCTCAGTTTAAGCAAGGAGAAAAGGATATTAATCAAACCAAAACAAGTAATTATTTTATTCGCTGGAAACATTCTCAAGCTCCTAAAGCAAGACCAAATAGTAGCTTTTCGGCAGATGTGAATTTTGGATCTAGTAAGAATTTTCAAAACAATTTCAATAGCAATGCACAGGACTTCTTAACAAATACTTTTAAGTCGAATGTAAGTTACAATAAGAGCTTTGCCGGGAAGCCGTTTAATCTAACATTAAATGGAAGTCATTCTCAGAATAGTAAAGACTCATCAGTAACTATAGTTTTGCCATCGGCTACATTTACAATGTCTAGAATTTATCCATTAAAACGAACAGTAAGCGTAGGAAAAGATAGGTGGTACGAGAAGATTGGAATTAACGCAACGGCTGTAATGCAAAATCAAGTAAAGACGAGTGAAGATACACTGACTAATTACGCTTCTGAAATAGTTGATTTGATGAAAAATGGGGCAAAAATTACAGCACCAATTTCAACTTCATTTAAACTGTTGAAGTATTTCAATTTTAGTCCATCGATAAATAATAGTGTTGTCATGTATTTACAAACAACAGATAGATCTTGGCAATTAGTTGAAGACACTAATGAAACTGGAGAATTGTTGGACACCTATACCGGTAGTGTTATAAATACTGATAATAATGCCTTTGCAGCAGCATACGAGGGATCATTCTCTTCTAGTTTAAATACAACAATTTACGGCACATTTAATTACAAATTGAAACGATTAAAAGCCATAAGACATGTCATGTACCCGTCAGCTACATTCAATATTAAACCAGATTATTCTGATGAATTTTGGGGGTATTATGATAGTTACACAAAGATAGAAGATGAAGAAATTACTGAAGTAGATTACTCTCGATTTACTGGGCAGATATATGGTGGACCAAGTGCTCGTTCTGAATCCGGAACAGTTGGGTTAAGTTTAAGAAACACGTTAGATGCAAAAATTATAGGATTAAATGACACCACCAATATCCCTAGTAAGGTAAAACTATTGGATAATCTAAATTTTTCTACTTCGTACAATATTTTTGCTGATTCTTTAAACTGGAACCCTATTCGGTTATACGCTAAATCAAGAATTAATAAGAATATGGATGTACAAATTAATTCTGTTTTTGATCCTTATGCTTTTACAATGAATAATGGAAACGGAACTAGAATAAATAAAAGCTATTGGGAAAACTTCGGAGAACCAGTAAATTTGACAAACTTCGATTTGGTAGTTAGTTTTAGGTTGAAAAGTAAGATTACAGATGATAACTCTAAGCAAAAAGAAACGAAAGAGCAGTTGAGTATAGATGGAGATAATTTTGTTGATTTCAATGCTCCATGGACACTTAACGTAAGTTATCGATACAACTACAGTAAACCATTTATAACGGAGACGATAACAAACACTATAAACTTTAATGGCGATGTAAGATTAACTGCGAAGTGGAAGGTGGGTTTTAGATCTGGATATGATGTTGAATCGAAAAAATTCAATTATACTGCGCTCGATATATATAGAGATCTTCATTGCTGGGAGCTAAGTTTTAACATCGTTCCGTTTGGAACGCGGAAAAGTTATTCGATTGATTTACGAGTAAAAGCTCCTGTACTTAGCGATTTAAAATTATCGAGAAAACGAAATTGGTACGATTTCGATAATTAGTTAATTCACCTGTTCAATTTATTACATTTGACCTGATTAAATGAAAAAATAGAAGTTATGAAAACAATTATCGAAACAAAAAATTCACCATTACCAATTGGGCCATATAATCAAGCAGTATTGGCGAACGGAACATTATATATGAGCGGTCAAATAGCAATGCACCCTGAATCTGGAGAGTTGATAATGGATTCCATAGAGTCAGAAACAGAGCAAGTTATGAAAAACATGGAGGGTGTTTTGCTTAAGGCAGGAATGACGCTTGACGATGTTGTAAAGTGCTCTATTTTTATTACAGATATGGATAATTTCGCTAGAGTTAACGAAGTTTATGGTAAGTTTTTTACTTCAGATTTTCCAGCAAGAGAGACTGTTGAAGTTTCGCGTTTACCTAAAGATGTAAACGTTGAGATTTCGGCTACAGCGGTAAAAAATATTGCGGCTGATGAGGTAAAAGGCTAAGCCCTAAAGGCATCTAATATGTTAGCTGAAGAAAGAACGCATTCCAAATAGAAGTTTTCTTCGGACGATTGAAGCGCAACATCTTTTTTGCCGCTCAGATTTTTTATCTTAAGTACCAAAAAGTCTTCTTGTAGAAATTGGGTAAGCCTTGAGGAGGCTACTTCTTCATTTACTTTCTCAATAATATCTCCAACAGCAATTCCTGACTTGTCAGCTATGGAATTTTGGTAAACAGCAGTAATCCTGTTTCCAAGAATCTTAAATCCAAACTTAGCTTCGTGACGAATAGTTGAGGGGTTACGGATTAATTCTAAGCCCACATATTCAAGACAATCACGCAAAAGTTTTTCGTAAGAGTTGTGCCCCCAAATATATTTTTCAAAGAATTCTGTGAAATCTAATCCACTAACTTCTTCGATACAAATTTTGTAATCGTTTTCAGAATAACCAATTCCTGTTTTTCCGTATCGCTCATACATAAGTCTCATTATGTCGTCTAATCGCTTTGTATTGCTCGTGTTTTTCAACGTCAACACATCAACCATGAACGCCAACAAACAGCCGTCTGAATAAATTGAAAGCTTGCGATTAGGAATTCCAGGAACATAACCATCTAGCCACGTATCCCAAGACGATTCTGCTACTGAATAATTAAAACGTGCCTGATTATCTATATGTTTCTGAATTTGTTGTGCGAATAGTTTCAAGAATTCTACTTCACTAAAAACTCCAGATCGATACAACATCAGGTCGCCATAATATGTGGTAACACCCTCTGCAACATAGCCAAGAGGCGAATGGTTTTCTTTGGCGTAATTGTAAGGTTGCATTTCTATAGGACGTATAGCTTTAATATTCCATGTGTGAAATAATTCGTGGCTACTAACACCTAAAACTTCGTCATACAGCTTTTTTGTCATGAGGTCTTTACCAGGACCAATTGAAACAGTTGTCGAATTTTGATGTTCAACACCATGGTAGCCTTTGTGCGGTAATATTTGAAACAAATAGTGATATTCATTTACGGGAAATCCTCCGAAAATATCAATTTGTAAATCGCTATATTTTATAAAATCGGTTTCAATCCTATCCCAATCTGGTGAACAGTCTCCTTGCATCCAAACATGAAATTTAACACCCTTTGTGTTGAAAACGTGATGATGAATTGATTCGCTAGAAATCAATGGCGAATCGACTAGAGTGTGAAAATCTTTCGACTTAAAATGGTGCTCATCTATTTTCTCAAGTCCACTTGCTACAATGTAGTTCTTAGGCGTTTTTAGAATCACTTCGCAAGGTTCATCCTGCCTGTCTTCTATGTATAAACAGCAATTAATCGGGTTTACATATACTTGATTTTCATCAAGATAAGTTGAGCCCGCATTTAATTCATTACTATAATAGTTGTACCTGATCGTAATTTCTGAATTGCCACCAGTATCAACGAGCCACTTGTCTTTTGTTATTTTTTTAAAACTGAGGGCTGAGTTGTTTTGTCCGTAGGCACTCCATTGTTGGATGTTTTTGGCGAAATCCCCTAACTCATATCGACCAGGTCGCCATGCAGGCAATTGCAGTTCAATCGTTTCGCTATTGATATTGTCGATAGTATATTCAATATCAATGAAATGTTGGTGAGGTTTGCTGTAGGAAAAAGTGTACTTCATTTTTTGATTTAAAGTTGAAAAGAGTAAAGTTAAAAGAAGTTTAATAGCCGAGGTTTTAATTTTAAAACTTTCAACATATTAGTTAAATTCGCATTCTGTTTAATCAGATAAAAAATAAAACATAAGATATGAGTTACGATGTTGTTGTTGTTGGAAGTGGCCCTGGAGGATACGTGGCTGCGATTCGTGCTTCACAATTGGGGTTGAAAACTGCAATTATTGAACGTGAAAACCTTGGAGGTATTTGTTTGAATTGGGGGTGTATTCCAACAAAAGCTTTATTGAAAAGTGCACAAGTATTCGAATATTTGAATCACGCATCAGATTACGGTATTACCGTAAAAGGAGGAGAAGCTGATTTTCCAGCAGTAGTGAAAAGAAGTCGCGACGTAGCTGATGGAATGAGTAAGGGAATTCAATTCTTGATGAAAAAGAACAAGATTGATGTTATTACAGGATCAGGTGTTTTAAAGGCCGCTGGTAAAGTTGAAGTTACTGACAAGGGTAAAACTCAAATGGTAGAAGGAAAGAATATCATTTTGGCTACTGGTGCTCGTTCTCGTGCGTTGCCAAATTTACCTCAAGATGGTAAGAAAATTATTGGATACAGAGAAGCTTTAACGTTGCCCAAATTGCCTAAAAAAATGGTAATTGTTGGTTCTGGTGCTATTGGTTCTGAGTTTGCATATTTCTACCAAACAATGGGCTGTGAAGTGACTCTTGTTGAGTATATGCCAAACATTGTTCCTGTTGAAGACGAAGATGTTTCTAAGCAATTAGGCCGTTCGTTTAAGAAAATGGGAATGAAGGTTATGACAGGAACTGAAGTAACAAACGTTGATATAAAAGGAGCTGGTTGTAAAGTAACCGTTAAAACGAAGAAGGGTGACGAAGTAATCAATTGCGATATTGTTCTTTCGGCAGTTGGCATTGTTGCTAACATAGAAGGAATAGGTCTTGAAGAAGTTGGTGTTGCAACTGATAAAGGTAAAATTTTAGTGAACGATCATTACCAAACAAACATACCAGGGGTATGTGCGATAGGTGATTGTGTTCCTGGGCAAGCATTAGCTCACGTTGCTTCTGCTGAAGGAATTATCTGTGTTGAGAAAATTGCAGGTCAAAACCCTGAAACGCTTGATTACGGAAACATACCAGGATGTACTTATTGTTCTCCTGAAGTTTCTTCAGTTGGAATGACTGAAAAAGCAGCTAAGGAAGCTGGGCATGATATTAAAGTTGGTAAATTCCCATTCTCAGCATCAGGCAAAGCAAGTGCAGCTGGCGCAAAAGATGGATTTGTTAAGTTGATATTCGATGCTAAATATGGAGAAGTTCTTGGAGCTCACATGATAGGTTATAATGTAACTGAGATGATTGCTGAAATAGTCGCTGTTCGTAAACTAGAAACTACAGGTCACGAATTAATCAAAACGGTTCACCCACACCCAACAATGAGTGAAGCAGTTATGGAAGCTGCTGCAGCAGCTTACGGTGAAGTTATCCATATGTAAGTCATCAGATAATGTTATTAAAGGCGTTTCGGGCAATCGAAGTGCCTTTTTTGTTATAAACGGCTTTAATCAATTGCCTTTCGGTTTTTTAAATAGGGCTTCTGGTTTACATTTGTTGCATTAAAATTTAATTATGAAAAGAATTTCGATATTAGGAGTAGCAGTAATTTTAGCTTTTGGTTGTGGAGAAGAAAAAAAAGAGTCAAAAGTTGAAGCGAAACAAGGAAATGGTATTGATGTCAGCTTTATGGATGCATCAGTTCAACCATGTGAAAATTTCTACGAGTACGTTGCAGGAACTTGGGTAAAGAATAACCCAGTGCCAGATACGGAAAGTCGATGGAGTTCTTTTAATGAATTAGATAAACGAAACAATGTAACATTAAAGAAAATACTTTTAGATTGTTCTGCAGGTGCAGAATCTGCCGAAGAAGGCAGTAATATCCAAAAAATTGGTGATTACTATAATACAGCAATGGACACTGTTAAAAGAGCAGCGGAAGGCATTGCCCCGGTTCAAGATTTATTGGATAAAGTAAGCGGTCTTCAGTCAACTGCGCAATTGCCAGCTTTGTTGGCTGATTTTCATAAAATTGGCATAGGTAGTGTTTTTGATTTTTCTGTTTATCAGGATTTAAAGAATAACGATACGCATATATCTTATGTAAGTCAAGGCGGGTTGGGTTTGCCAGACAGAGATTACTACTTTAATGACGATTCAAATTCGAAGGAGTTAAGAGCAACTTATGCAACTCATATGGATGGTTTAATGACTTTAGCAGGGTTAGGAAGTGAATATTCAAAAACGGTAATAGCAATAGAAACTGACTTGGCTGAAGTTTCTATGAACAGAACGCAAAGAAGAGATTCTGAGGCTCAATACAATAAAAGAACTATATCGCAATTACAAGAGATGGCTCCATCGTTCGGCTGGGGTTCTTATTTATCAGAAATAGGTGTTAAAATTGACACCATCATAGTTTCCCAACCAGATTTTTTCGCTGGATTGGAGAAAACCTTAAATAAATACTTGATTGAAGATTGGAAGAAGTATTTGAATTGGAATATCCTAAACTCGACAGCATCTGAACTATCGCCAGAATTGGAAGCTAAAGATTTCGAATTTTATGGAACTGCTTTAAGTGGTGCTAAAAAAATGAAACCAACTTGGGAGAGAACACTGAAGCAAATCAATAGAGGTATGGGCGAAGTTCTTGGTCAAGAGTATGTAAAGGTTGCGTTTAGCCAAGAAGCAAAAGATAAAGTGAATGAGTTAGTAGATAATTTTATGATTGCCTACGAAAAAAGAATTGCAAACCTTCCTTGGATGAGTGATAGCACAAAAGAACAAGCTCAAATTAAATTATCAACTTTTACAAGAAAATTAGGATATCCCGATAAATGGAGAGATTATTCAGGGCTTGAAATCAGCACAGATGCGCACGTGAAAAACGGATTTCGTATCAGTGAATTTTCATTTAATTACAGTGTTAATAAGTTAGGTAAAGAAGTTGATAAGACTGAGTGGGGAATGCCACCACAAATGATTAACGCTTATTATAACCCAGTAATAAATGAGGTTGTATTTCCAGCGGCAATTCTTCAACCACCTTTTATGGATTTAGAAGCCGATGATGCAATTCTTTACGGAACAATCGGAGCGGTAATTGGCCATGAAATTACGCATGGTTTTGATGACAAAGGGAGTGCTTTTGATGCATACGGAAACCTTAAAAACTGGTGGGGTAAAGAAGATATGGATAAGTTTATGGCCCAAGCAGGACTGGTCGTTGATCACTTTGAATCCTATGAGCCTTTAGATAGTGTTCATATTAATGGCCAGCTTACATTAGGAGAAAACATTGCTGATTTCGGTGGTCTGACCGTATCTTATTATGCATATCAAGCTTCTTTAGAAGGAAAAGAAAGAAGAGACATTGAAGGGTTTACACCCGAACAACGATTCTTTATAGCCTTTGGTCAAATATGGAAAGGCAACTATACTGATGAGGCGATGTTGCAGCAAATTAGAACTAATCCCCATTCTCCAAATCCATATAGAGTTTTAGGAACACTTTCTCAAATGCCAGAGTTTTACGAAGCATTCGGATGTAAATCTGGTGACAAAATGCATACACAAGATAGTGTGAGGGCTGTTATTTGGTAGTGGGGGATAAGCTGAGAATAAATCCCCTAAAATGAATCAAAATTTCTTTATTCATAGGATGCTCAGTCATACTTCGAAATGACAATTGAAGTTTAAAATAGCTTCCCTTTTACATAATTATTAGTAGTCAAGGGCAAGTTGTTGAATCTGATTGAGTGGATAAGTTATAAGTAGAAAATACAACTGTTATGCATCTGAATTTCCTCCTGGTGTTTGTTTTTTGTTATTATACCAGTAAACTGCTAAAGCAAAAGACCTGAATTATATACTAGCATTATGAGATTAGTATCTTTACAAAATGTTAAGGCTTGCTATAATCTCTTTTCTTGTTGCTCAGTGTGCAACAGGTTCAGCTCAAAATCCTGGGGACAATATCTTTAATTCGTCTATTATTCACGAAGTTAGAATTACGGTAAGCGCGGAAAACTATTGGGATTCACTTACTTACTATAAAGAGCTTCGAGATACTACAGATATTACTATATATATGAGAGCGAAACTTGAGTTTGACTCAATTGTGCTAGACACAATAGGAGTAAGGCTTAAAGGAGTTGGTAGTTATTCTCATCCTGGAATGAAAAAACCATGGAAGCTAGATTTTAACAAGTATGTTAAAGGACAAAAATTGGATGGGTTAAAAAAGTTGAACCTCCAAAATGCGACCCAAGACCCTACGATGATTAGAGAGAAACTGATGCTAGATTTTTGTCAAAACAATGATATCCCAGCGCCACGATGCACTTTCGCGGAAGTTTATGTAAACAATGAATATATTGGGTTATATAAAATTATTGAGCAGGTTGATAAGCGAATGCTCGAAGCCAATTATGGCAATGGTAAGGGCAATTTATTTAAAGGCGAGAATGGTAAAATGATTTGGAACGGTTCATCGCCAAATGACTATGCAGATCAGTATCAACTAAAAAACAATGAAGATGAAAATGATTGGTCGGCATTAATAAATATGATAGATGTGGTTAATAACTCACCTGATGCAAATTTCAAAGAAGAGTTAGATGATGTTTTCAATACATCGGCTTATCTAAAATCATGGGCTACATATAACCTCTTAGTGAGTCTCGATTCGTATTTGTATTTGTCGCATAATTATTACCTCTACCAAAATGAGTCTACCGATAAATTTGAATGGGTAATGTGGGATTTGAGCCTAGGATATGGTGCTTTTATTAGCTTAACTCAGCACAGACTAACACATTTCGATCTCTTGCATACTCCTTTTATGCCAGATAAATATACTCGGCCACTTAATCGTAGAATGCTCGAAGTGCCAGAGTACAAAGAAGAATACTTGGGGTATATCTGTGATTTTATGTACTCGGATTTGAACGTGGCGCATCTTTACGATAAAATAGACAGTTTAACAGGCCGAATTAGGGAGTCGGTATACAAAGAAGCCCAAGAGCATAAAATGTTTACTAACGAAGAATTTGAAGGAAATATTGAGTGGTTGACGGTTTCCGAATCTATGAGAACAAGTATTCCTGGTTTGAAAGAGTTCGTTTCCATTAGAAGGGAGAATGTGAAACATCAGCTATGTGAGTTAGGTTATAGCTGTGTGAAGCATACGTTTATTAATAGTACCGATAGTCTATTCAAAGCTTATCCGAACCCAACAAATAGTGAGATTACGTTAGAGTTTTATACCCCAGATGTACTAGCAGATTGGTTAGAAATTAACATCTTCAATTCTATAGATCAACTTATTAATACGGAAAATTTAGAGTTAATAAATCAGAAAGCATCAATTAGCTATAACGCTACTTATTTTCCACAGGGAATATACTATGTTACTTTACCAGAATCGAAATGCAATAGTAGCACAGGGAAGTTTGTGGTGGTACATTAAGCTGTATGTAGTATCTTAGCGAGATGATGATTCGTATACTACTAATACTTTTTTCGTTTTTTCCATTATTTTCTTTTGCCCAATCTTGGCAGCTGTACCCGTTAAATCAAACTTCTTATTATCTCGGCCACGTTGACTCTGGGAGGGGGTTGGTGCATGTTTTTAGAATGGATTCTGCACGAAGTTATGGAGATACAATAGTCCATTACAATATGTGGAATGAACCTGTTTTTGGTGATGTTGCGTGTTTGGATTATCACGATTTATGGATGAACAATTGGAGCGGAGGTGTTCCAGAACGTAGAATTGATTCGATAACCTATTATGATGGTTGGGTTAGATATGATAGAGCTTGGGTACAAAATCCAATGTTAATTAAACTATCTTCAATAATTGGTGAAATTACGGAGTACAAAACGATTACTGATTCAGTAAGAATTTTATGTTCTGATGTTTCTCAACTTTATGTATTCGGGGTGATTGATAGTATAAAAGTGTTTGAGTTATTCGAGTATCAGGCAGGGATTTTGAGTGCAAACCCATATACTTCTTTTACGGTTTCTAAGACTTTTGGTGTATTAGATCATATAAACTTGTTTCATTTATCAATAAATACAAGTTCAAATGAGGATTCTTTGAAATTAATTAGTGCGAATAATTTACAAGGAGAATTTGGGTATAAACTGCCGCATTTTTTAGATTATTTTGATGATATCTCAGCTGGAGACTTACGATTTTGGAAATATGAACAGTCTGATCAATGGTTTAGTTATTCATATTATTCTAGAGACTCAATAACAAATGTTATGTTAACTAATGATTCAGTTAGTTTTATATATGATAAAATTGGAGGTCCAAATGAAGGTTTAGATAAGAAGGAGACTTATTATAGGGACCAATTTGGAAATGCCCTCGAATCGGGTCCTGATAGATATTGGTTTGACGATAGTGCTGATAAATTGCAGAAGAATGAACTCTATTTGAAAATTGATAATTCAGATACTATTTCATATAAATGGTTTTCAGGCTATACAGATGTCGATTCCTTAGATTGTAGCTTGCAGTATAATTATGCATTCAATGATTCAAAATATTACTCATCTTCAATGGGGTTTTTTAAGTTGTCTGGTGGATTAGACTGGGAGCAACATAGTGAAAGAATTGTTGGATGGATTTCAGGAACTGATACAATTGGCGAAGTTGACTTCAATCTGTCAATTGAGGATAATGAGCCTTCAAAAAAATTGAAGATATTTCCGAACCCAACATTGTCCGTGTTTCACATTACAGGGGTAAGCAATGGTTCGAAATACGAAATCTATGATATTCAAGGTCGAATAGTTTTGAAAGGCACTCTAGAAGCATACGAGATTGGATTAGAACGATTAAGACCTAATATCTAATCTATTTCTTAAGAATCGAAGATGAGGTAGTGAAGATCGTAAAAACGGATTAATTACCGATAATTCTTCATAGTCCTATCCATACTTCGCTTATCGTCAGCTTGTTTAAGTGACTCCCGTTTATCGTAAAGTTTCTTACCTTCAGCCAATGCGATTTCCAATTTTGCGTAACCGTTTTTACCAATGAAAAGGCGAGTAGGCACGATGGTAAATCCTTTAATCTTTGTTTTTTTGAGAAGCTTATCTAGTTCTTGTCTACTCAACAAAAGCTTACGCATTCTTTTAGGCTCGTGATTTACAAACCCGCCATGTGAATATTCCGCAATGTGCATGTTTTTCACAAAGAGCTCATCGCCCATAAAGGTACAATAACCCTCAGCAATACTAGCTTTACTCTCTCGAATCGACTTAATTTCAGTGCCAAGCAGCTGTAATCCAGCAACAAATTTATCGATCAAATGATATTCGAACGATGCTTTTCGGTTTTTTATGTTTACATAGTCAGACACATTGCAAAATTACATTATTCCAATAAAACTAGCTCTGAATGATAAGTAATTCAATAGAAAGAAGATTTACCTGAGTCTTATTTTGAAATACACGTAAATTGCCTAATAGATTTTTGAAAGTGATTAGTTAATGAGCCAAACATTTAAAATAAAAAGATTGTTTTAGTAATGAAGAAACAACATGGTTATTCATACGATTATGTCCTTAAAAAAGAAAATGTCTTCTTTGTGCATAAAGTAATATTACTTTTGTATTTGTATGAATGTTAAGGAAGCGAATAAAGCGCTCATCAGTGTTGATGACATTAGTAAAGTATTTAGGGTTTTAGCTAAAAATTGGTTCTACTTTTTTGTATTTCCTATTATTGGAGGTTTCTTCGCCTATTTTTACACTTATCGACTGCCTGACGTATATGCAGCAAAGGCCCAAGTTATGCTAGACAACAACGAGACTATGGATGTTACAGGGTCTATGTATAGCGCCTATTATGCTGCATATTCTCAGATTACAAACCAAATGCGAGTTCTTGAATCTTATGATTTACTAGAGAAAGTAGTTGAAAAAATTGACCTTCAAGTTGGTTATTTTATTGTTGGACGCATTAAAGTAACAGAGTCCTTTAATGAGTCTCCTTATAGGGTTGCTGTGCATTCAATTAATAAAAAGCTTTATGAAAAGCCTATTAATATGAAAATATTTAATAATCAACAATTTGAACTAACATATGAATTAGACGATAAAAAGATAGTCAATGTGCATAAATTTGGTCAAGAAGCTATCAGTTCTAATTATGTTTTACTTATAACTGCTGAAGAGAATTATAGCAACGAAATTGCTGCTCAGACTGCCATGGTAGATTATCAATTTGTTGTGCATAGTAAAAGTAGGTTATTAAGTAAATATAGAGCAGGTTTGAGCGTTAAGAATATGGAATATTCAAGTATTGTTTCACTTGAGTTGCGTGACGAAGTGCCTGAGAGAGCAGTCGTTTTTCTAGATTCATTATGTGACACCTATATCGATTATAGTGTTGATAATCAAATTAAGGTTAATATCAAGACAGTTCAGTATATTGATGACCAATTGAAATATGTCAATTCTCTGCTAGAGGAAATCGAGTTTGATTTAGATATTTACAGAGAAGAAAAACCCGTGTTGTTAATCAATGATGAGCAGTCTAAGTATGTTGATGATTTGGTAATATTGGAGTCTGAAAAGAGGAAATTGGATTTGGACATTAGGCAAATTCATTCTTTGGAAGATTACATTTTAAATACTTCAGATAAGCATCTTATACCACCAGCAGTTTATATTGCTAAAAATGACGCCTTTCTTAGCAGTAGTTTGTCTAAGTTGTATGACATGCAATTTGAGAGAAATGAACTGTTATTTCAAAAAAAAGAGACCGGTCTAGCAGTAGTTAAATATGATGAAACAATCGATTTGCTAAGAAAGGATATACTTACCTATCTTGTTAATACTGTTGAGGCAATAGATGATCGCGTTAGAGGCCTAGAAGAGCAAATTTCGAAGTTAGAAATACTCATACGTAACCTACCGAGGAGCTTACGGGAAAAGGTAAACTTGGAAAGAAAAAAGGAAATTAACGAAAAAATGTATGTTTTTTTATTGGAAAAAAGAGAAAATGCAATTATCGCTCGTGCTTCCATTATTCCGCGTTCTAAAGTTGTGGAGAGAGGACGTTCCATTGGTATTGTTGGTCCAGATAAAGAAAAGATAATAACCACTAGTGTCGCTATTGGTTTTGTGTTAGCGATAATTATTGCGCTAATAAATATGATATTTTTCGAAAAAATAGAAAACGTAAATGATTTATTATCTATCACTAAAATACCTGTTCTTGGAGGTGTTCCTTTTTCAGCAAATCAATCAAAAAATAGAAAGTTGATTAACGCAGAGTCGAAGTCAAATCTTACAGAGTCCTTTAGAAGTATTAGGACTAATCTTCAGTATATTAATCCCGATGTAACCGTTAAAAATATTTTGCTTACCTCGATGCATCCAGGCGAGGGAAAAACATTTTGTTCAAGCAGTTTAGCACTGATGATTGCTAAAGCTAATAAAAAGGTATTGTTAGTTGATGTAGATTTACATAAGCCAAAAATAAATACGATGTTTGCTGCTGAAAACAGCAAAGGATTGTCGAATTTATTGAGCAATAGAAACACGTTTGCTGAGGTTGTTCAAAAAACGCATCTAGAAGATTTAGATGTTGTGTTTGCTGGTCCAACACCTCCCAATCCATCCGAATTAATTATGTCAGATCAGATGATAAACTTTATAGATGAAGCTAATAGTCAATATGATTACATAGTCTTTGACACTCCTCCTTTAGGTTTGATAAGTGATGCAATGATTTTGATGAAAAAGATGGATGTTACTATTTATGTTGTGAACTCTATTAAAGCAAAGCGAAACGAACTTAAGATGATTGATGGGATAATTGAAAAAAGTAAGATGAGTAATAACGCTATTGTTTTAAATAGCATTAAACAAAAGAAGCTTAGTTATTACTACAGTAAGTACGGTTACGGTTACGGTTATGGTTACGGTTATGGTTACGGTTATGGTTACGGCAGTTCTAGCGATAAAGACGGTTACGTCTACGAAGACGATACGGAAAAAGAGTAATCTAACATAGTCAAATCTCTCTTGCCATTTGATAATTCCGAAATCTTGGAATTCCTTTAAAGTTCTCATATAAATCGCATGAAGGTTGGTTGAAATAGCTATAATTAGTATAGTTTTGTTATCAATTAAGTTAATTATTTTAGTTTGAAATAATTGGTAAACAGACAAAGTCTTGTTTATTTAAGCTGAGAAGATTGTAACAATGTTAAAGTGTTATTTTAATAATATTTTTATTAAAAGGCGTCTGAACATGGTAAAGGTTCGATTTCTTATTTGGTATGATAACATAGTAAATTGTTAGATTTTATTCGAGAATATAGAATATTTATAGTTGCTACTGTTATTGTCGCAATTACTGGGTGGCTTTTGCCGATAGCATCCTATTTATTAGTTCCACTTATTTTTGTACTTTTTATGGTAAAAGGATATCATAAAGAAGTATTACTTTTTTTTTACGTAATACTTGTATTTTCTGATAATGAAGACCTATATTTTGCGAAAAAAATAAAACCATTACTTATTTTATTATTTGCACTATTTGCAACTAAAAATTCTAATTTATTATCCGGGAATAAGATATTTAAATCTTTTGCTATATTTTTTTGTTATTCTTTACTGTTATTGTTGTTGAGCCCAAGAGTTTTAATA
This sequence comes from Flavobacteriales bacterium, assembly GCA_018669945.1. Lineage (GTDB taxonomy): Bacteria > Bacteroidota > Bacteroidia > Flavobacteriales_G > NORP312 > NORP312. The sequence continues at coordinate 614 of JABHTA010000199.1, read as the reverse complement.
GCTTTTCAGAAGAATTTGTCTTATATCCTGTTATTTCTTACTATACCAGGATATGTAACTTATTTGATAGATAGAGAAGGACCAAAAATCCTATTGGATATGGTTAATCTTTCTACATTGGTATTGCTAGTAGGGGTTGTTTTGGCACCAATATTTCCAAATATGGTTTATTCTCATGGTGGCAGGCTTCATGGTTTATTAGGGAATCCAAATGGGCTTGCCATGATGTGTTTATTTAATTTTATTCTATTTCAAGTATTTAAGGATACATTTAGTGAAATGAATATTCTAAGCAGAATAAATAACATTACAATTGTTACTGTCATAATTTTAACCTTGTATTTAACGGGTTCTAGAACGAGTTGGTTGGCAATCCTGATTTTTGTATTCTTTAGGCAGTTTTCTGGGATATCCCCAACGATTTCTCTGGTAATGATGTTGTTTATCGTATTAGTATATGATTATGTATTTATTTTGGGATTAACTATGATTGATCAATTGGGATTTGGTAATAAGTTTAGATTGGAGGGGGCACAATCAATAGAGAATGCATCTGGAAGAACAATAGCTTGGAGATATGCATGGGAAGAAATTCAAAAAAATATGTTTTTTGG
>JABHTA010000202.1 GCA_018669945.1 Flavobacteriales bacterium | reverse complement strand
TTAGTTCCTTAAGCACATCTTCCGAGTTCCTTTTCTGTCCTTTGTAATATACTTCACCCATCCCAATTAAAGCCAAAGCCAAATGCGCCAATGGAGCTAAATCGCCTGAAGCTCCTAGTGAGCCCTGCTGGTAGACAACAGGAAGAATATCATTATTGTAAAAATCAACGAGGCGTTCAATAGTTACCAACTGAACTCCTGAATGACCATAAGAAAGTCCTTGAATCTTAAGGAGTAGCATCAACTTCACAATATTCTGCGGAACTTCATCACCAATTCCGCAAGCATGAGACATTACCAAGTTCTTCTGTAAAGTTCCTAAATCATCATTCGAAACAGATGTGTTACAAAGTGACCCAAAACCGGTATTAATACCATAAATAGGTTCAGAATGTGTTTTTATTTTTTCGTCTAAATAGTTTCTACACTTCACAACAAGATGTTTTACCTCATCAGACAATTCAATTTTCGTTTGCAAGATACCGGCTACCTTAGATATTGTCAATTTCTCTTTCGATATTTGATGCACTCTCATAACTAAACTACTTTTTTAATAATTGTAAGGCATTCATTTTTGTAATCATATCTTCAATAGTTTCAATTAAAGGTCGGTACTTCAGCCCCAAACTGTTGATACTTTTTGTCGCATTTAACCTAATAGGATATCCCACATTCCTTTTTACAAAAGTAAATGTAGAACCAAATATCCAACCGATTAGATAAAGTAAGAACTTAGGAGCCTCCATCATCGGAAGCGGGTACTTCTTCCCGTATTTTTCTTTCAACAAACTCGCAAAGTCAAACATGCTTATAGTCCGTTCACATAAAATATGTCTTCCTTCTGCTGCTTCAGATTCTAATCCAAGAATATGAGCCTGTGCAACATCCCGAACATCTACAAATCCGAAATCTAGGTTTGGAGCCCCTGTATAAAATTTTCCACCTAGCATACCTTGCATAAAATCTATACTCCCAGAGTTAGTTATTTTAGACAAAGGGGGACCCATTACAAAAGATGGATTCATGACAATCAATTTCCAATTAGATTGTTCTTTTTCTAACTTCCAAGCCTCTCTTTCGGCTATTACTTTTGAATATGAATATGGTTGATGTTGCAAATTGCTCGTTTCATTAAAATTCTTTTCTGTGAATTCATTAATACCAAGATTAGCCATATCCCAATTATCACCAAACACTGCCGCTACACTTGATGTAAGAATAATCTTTTTTACCGTACCAGATTTGGTTGCTGCATTAAGCACATTTTTTGTTCCAATTAGCGCGGGGTCGACAAGTTCCTTTTGCTGGTCTTTGAATTTTAAAACAAAAGGGGAAGCTATGTGAAAAACTGCAGAACAACCTTTAGCGGGTTCATCATAAGAGCCCTCTTGCAATAAGTCAGCCTCATACAATACAATGGCTCCTTCACTTTTTTCTGCTAAATCTAGCAGGTGTTGGTATTTCTCAATATTCGTTTTTTTGCGGACAGTTACCCTAACAGTATAGCCATTTTCTAATAGATACTTAACAACCCAAGAACCGACATATCCAGTTCCACCGGTAACTAATACTGTTTTATCCAACACAGCTATGAATTAATTGTTCTATAGTTAGTTTAGATTGCTCTCCAGTTTCCATATCTTTCACAGTCAGTTTATTTTCAGCCATTTCAGTTTCGCCTATCATTACCACTTTTCTCGCTCCCTTTTCGTTAGCGTATTTCATCTGCTTTTTCATTTTAGCAGAATCGGGGTATAACTCAGAACTAATTTCGTTTGCCCTTAACTGGGCCAATAAGCCTAAACAGTAACCTGCTTCTTTTTCTCCGAAATTCACAAATAGAACATCCAATGTTTTTTCGATATTCTGAGGAAATAAATTTTGGTCTTCCATTACATCGTAAATACGATCGGCACCGAAAGAAACACCAACTCCCGACACGTCTTTTAATCCAAAAACGCCTGTTAAATCATCATAACGACCACCGCCACAAATACTACTTGGAAATTCGTTACATACGACCTCGAAAATGGCTCCTGTATAATAGTTCAGGCCGCGAGCAAGAGTAATATCAATTTCAACTGCTGAAAATTCAAAGTTGAAAGTTGAAAGTTTTTCAAGGATACTCTTAATCTCTTCAATTCCTTTCTTTCCAGCTTCAGTATTTCCGATTAGCGCCTCCAGTTTTTCTAGCTTAGATTCATTGGTTCCCGTGAAATCAAATATCGGTCCTAATTTAGCAATAGCTTCGCTAGAAATACCTTTTTCATTTAACTCCTTAATAACTCCGTCTTGTCCAACTTTATCGAACTTATCTAAAGCAACAGTTATATCAATCATTCTGTCTGATTCTCCAATAATCTCTGTAATTCCAGCTAATATTTTACGATTGTTTAGTTTAATTTTAGTGCTAATATTCAACTTCCCAAACACCTCATCCATTATCTGAACAAGTTCCACTTCGTTTAATAATGAGTTCGATCCAATTACATCAACATCGCATTGGTAAAATTCTCTGTATCGGCCTTTTTGTGGTCTATCTGCTCTCCAAACAGGTTGAATTTGATGCCGCTTAAACGGGAAGGAAATATCATTTTGATTCTGTACAACATAACGAGCAAAAGGAACTGTTAAATCGTAACGTAACGCCTCCTCAGCATAAGTGGCTTTCTCTCCATTCCTAATTTTTTCTACATCTTTCTCTAAAGAAGCACCTCGTTTTAGAATTTTGAAAATAAGCCTATCCCCTTCATCCCCATATTTACCCAACAACGTTTCTGTTTTCTCCATGGCTGGCGTTTCAATTGGTAAGTACCCATACTTTTGAAACACAAAACGAATGGCATCGAAAATATAATTTCGCTTCACCATTTCTTTTGGTCCAAAATCTCTGGTTCCTTTAGGTATAGATGATTTACTCATTATCGTGCATTTGGGCTTCAAAAGTAATCTTTTGTGGCTTTATTTAGTGCATTTCATTATCTTGGGCAATTGTTGGATAAAAGATATAATATTTTAATCGTTGAAAATGATACTCACCTTTTCCGAATTTGGGAAGATATCATTTCAGAGCCATCTAGAAATATAATACATGCTGCTTCAGGATATGAAGCCCTTCGAAAAATTATTGAAGAGGATATTCATTTGGTTATTACAGACATTGATATGCCTATTGAGAACGGCCCTCAAATGAATGGCTTGGAGCTAATTAAACACATTCGTTCAAAATCGAAATATAGCTCTATCAGCGTAATATTCACGGTAGATCAAAATGACTCACTCGGTGATATTGTGAAAGGTTTAAAGCGCGGTGCAATCGATTACTTAAGAGAACCGCTGCATCCTGAAATTACTCGTGCTAAAATAGCTACTCACCATAAACTTCATAATAAGCGAATATTACTGAGAATTGAAAGAGATAAAACTGAAAAACTTCTAAAAAACATATTGCCAGAACAGACTATTAATGAGCTCAAGATTTCTGGAAAATCTACAGCTAGACACTACCCAATGGCCACCATGCTGTTTACCGATTTCGTGAACTTTACCAAAAGTTCGGAGCATAGGGATCCTGGATTAGTAGTAGAGCAATTGAATTACTATTTCTCTTATTTCGATGATGTGATAGAGGAATACTTTTTAGAAAAAATAAAAACAATAGGAGATTCTTATATGGCCGCTGGAGGCGTGCCAATAAGGAATAAACTCAACCCAGTTTTCTGTTGTCTTGCGGCTTTAAAGCTCAGAGATTTTGTTTCAAACGAACTTTTAAATCCAAATATAGATCCGTGGGAAGTGCGCATTGGTATTAATACTGGCCCTATAGTAGCCGGCGTTGTTGGCACAATGAAATACCAGTATGATGTTTGGGGCGATACTGTTAACACTGCTAGCAGGTTGGAGGGTGCCAGTATTCCTGGCAAAATAAACATCTCTAAATCAACCTATGATTTCGTTAGTGAATACTTTGATTGCGAAGATAGAGGCAAGATTGAAGTAAAAAGTAAAGGCAAAATAAATATGTATTTCCTCAACAATATAAGAAGTGAATATGCTGATGCAAATGATTCATCGGCTCCTAACAAGAAATTCCTAAAGCTTCTCACCGAAAACTAAATTCAAAAAAAAGCCCCTACGAATATCGCAGGGGCTTTAATTAAGTATAAAGAACTGATTACTTAATTACAATCTTCTCGGTTCTTTCGAATCCATCAGATTGAATAGTAACAAAGTAAATTCCAGATTCAACATTGTTTAATCTAAATTCTGCAGTTGTTCCATTAATCAAATCGCTCTTAATCGTTTGCCCAATTACGTTTCTAATTACAACATTGTAATTACCAGCTTCTGATATGCTAACTACAAAGTTACCGCTGTTAGGGTTTGGATATAGAGCCATCTCAATTGAGTTATTCAACTCACCTATAGATTGAGGCTCACCAACAATTACCGTATCAATAACATAACAATCAGCTGTTGCATCATCAGTTACTACAACAGTATATGTTCCTGCAACCAACCCAGTAATAGATGCTGTAGTTTCAGTGTTAGACCATTCGTACGTTACAGTTCCTTGATCACCCGAAACTGTAACTGTT
>JABHTA010000035.1 GCA_018669945.1 Flavobacteriales bacterium | reverse complement strand
CAAAATGCAAGAACAAACTGAAACCATCTAGAGGTTTTGTAAGTTCTGTGAGAAAAATAGCGATGATATATACCCGTAACAAAATACATCCTTAGAAAGTATAGAAATATACCTATTCCCCAGTCAAAAACTGTTACACCAGTAGTCCCCGTGAGACCTGGAACAAGCACTAAGAGAGGAAGTAAATGGATAATGAAAAAAATCGACCCAGAAGGGGTAATCTTTACCTTCCCTCGGTTTTCTATTTTTACTGTTTCAGCCATAATACTATAAACTTGAAAATTCAGCGCGAAGATACTTATAAAATTTCTTTACCAAATGATGTTAATCATGTTTCATTACATTTGCATTGAATTTTGGTTTGCACTTTGGTGCGATTAAAAGGGAATAAGGTGTAAATCCTAAACTGTTCCCGCAGCTGTAAGCTCATGTGCAGAACAACTTAATGCCACTGGAAACGGGAAGGCGTTGTTCAAAAAGAGTAAGTCAGAAGACCTGCCAGATTTCAAACCATAGTGCTTTCGGGATAAAAGCTAGGTTGTAGACTCTTATCTACTCCCTGTTATACCTCCGAAATTTTGTAATTTTTTATTAATTCGACTATTTTAAAAAGAAATAGCGACTAAAAGCATTTAATCTATGACAAGGTTTCTTACGAAATTTCAAGTTGCAGCAGCATTAATTCTTATTGGGTTTTCAGCTCATGCGCAATTTGCCAATATAATTATTGCCAATGGCGGTCAATTTGAATTTGCATCACCTTATGCAGATAGGGCAACAATAGGTGCTTACAACCCAGCAAATGGTCAATATTGGGTTTTCGACACGATTCAAGTAGAGTCGATACAAGATGTGGTTGTTGATGGAAACTATGCCTATTTAGCAGCAAGTGATTCGATTATCAAGTATGACCTTACAACATACGAAATGGTTGGTCAAACCTATTTTGCAGGAATTCGTTCGATATCAATACACAATAACATGTTATTTGCGGGTCGTTATTTTGGTGTTGGAGATTATTTGGAAGTTTTTGATAAAACAACACTAGGCTCCATGTTTAGCGTTTCAGAAATTGACAATACTGTGTACAATGTGGAAGTGGTTGGTGATTCGGCATATATACCATATAACCAGAAAGGTTTGGTAGACCAGTTTCCTCCGTATCAAGTATTTAATGATACAATAGGTAAGATTGCGGTTGTTGATTTAGTTAGTCAAATCTTCGTTCGTGATATCTTGTTGGATACAATAGGGTCAGGTGTAAAAGCGATTTATAACTACAACGATCAGCTTTATACTATTTGTGACGCTAATGGAGTTGTAGCTCATTACGATCGAATAAACGATACAGTAATATTTGACGAAGCAGGAGTTACCCGTGGAATAGCACAAGTAGATTCATTAATCTATGTTGACTATGCCACAAACCTTGGCGCATACGATGTTAAAAATATGCAAACGGTAAATGATTCAATTTTTGGCGCTGGTATCTACTCCTCAGGGGCGTTAGATACCTTAAATGCTCAATTCTACATCAACTCTACAGATTTTGGATCTTATGGCTTAAGTGAAGTTTATTCAATGATTGGTGCACCTGTTACATCGTTCGATGTAAATATTTCACCAGAAGCAGTGGCTGTAGATTACAAATCAGGTAATTATGGACCGATTGCGATTGATGATGTTTTAGATAATTGTTCGGGGTACATTAATGTCTTAGAAAATGACTTTGACCCAAACGGTGATTCACTCACAATTTCTATATTGACCTATCCAATACAACCAGCAACTGTCCTTATTGAAGGAGATAGTATCTTCTTTTCAACTCAAACGGCAGATTTAACCTATGTAGATTCGTTTCAGTATATGGTTTGCGATACAAGTGTTTGTGATAGTGCTTGGGTCTTTATTAACTGTTCCGGAGGAAACGGAATTGAATCAATTTCTAAAAATCAAATTAACATTTACCCAAACCCAGCTTCTGTTATAGTTAACATTACCGGAGTTGAAAATGGCAATTATTCGGTTGTAGATATAAATGGTAGACTTATTCTTAGCGGTAGCTTAAACAATAGCAAGTCAATTAACTTGGAAGACGAGCCAGCGGGTGTTTATTTCATAAAGATAACCAATGCTCTCAAATCGTCTACGGTTAAGGTAATAAAGCTTTAGTGCGAAGAACACTTTTTATAACGTTTATATTACCCTTGTTGAGTCTTGCTCAGCAAGGGCCCTATGCTCCAGCGGCTGAACAAGTTGGTTCAACTGCTATCAAGAAGAATTCTTACACTATTATCGACTGGGCCGCATCATGCTCAGTGGTTCGTGGTTATCAAGATGTATCGGACTCAGCATTGGGTATAGCATTTGTGGGCGAAGATGATGCAGGTGAAGGCAATGCAGACGGAAGTGTAGTTTGTCTTGGTGATGGGGGAGTAGCGACTTTGGTTTTTAGTCAGCCCATCCAAAATACAATAGGTCCAGATATTGCGGTTTTTGAAAATAGTTTTAGCGATTATTTTTTGGAACTTGCTCATGTTGAGATAAGTTCGGATGGAGTAAATTATTTCCGATTTCCTT
>JABHTA010000196.1 GCA_018669945.1 Flavobacteriales bacterium | reverse complement strand
TTTACTAAAAATAAGAACAAAAGGAATTAAGGGGGGCACACTAATTTGAGCCGTAAGACCAACAATAACCTTATTCCATTTCATCGCTATGGCTCCTGCAATAGCCAATGCAAATTGGAATCCCCATAACGGAATAATCCCCATGAAAATGCCAAACCCCACTGAAAAAGCCTTTACCGCATTAGTCTCATTTGATGCGATAATTTCCTCCTTATAAATACGTTTCAGGTTTTTAGCGTTCATCCCACGAATCAATCGAATTGGATGATGAATCAATAAAGCCAAAAAGACTAAGTAGGTGTTCAGGAATGAGAATCGATAAAAATCCCACTTCCTAAAATGTGTTACTCGTTCATCTCCTTCTTGGTAGATTACATCAACAGGAATAGATGTAACATTCATCCTTCGCCAGGCCGCTTTTACGATATTCTCTACTTCAAACTCGTACCGCCCAGTAATAAAACTCGTTTCATTCATCCATTTCACTGGGTATAAGCGATAGCCTGACTGAGTATCGGGAAGTTTAATACCTGTCTCTGCCCAGTACCAGAAGTTAGAAAATTTATGTCCAAATTGACTGCCTTCAGGGATATGATCTTGGTTCATATTTCTAGCTCCTATAATTATTGAATTAGGTTGTTTTTCAATTTTATCCAAAAATTTTGGTAAATCCTTTGCTAGGTGTTGTCCGTCAGAGTCAATTGTAATTGCATAATCATAACCTAATTCTCCAGCTTTTTTAAATCCTGCCTTCATCGCATTCCCTTTTCCTCGATTAGAGACGTAAGAAACGACCTGAATATCGTTAATCGAATTTAATATATCATCAGTCGAATCTGTAGAGCCATCATTAACAACCAAAACATTAGAAGTATATTCTTGACAGCTCTCAACAACTTTTTTGAGTGTTTTTTCGTTGTTGTATGTAGGAATAAGCACACAGCATTTCAACTGAATAAACTTATCGCTATGTACTTCCTTTTGGGTCATTAACAAATGGCTACTAATAACTATAAAACATTGGGTTTACAGACGTATTAACCCAAGTCGTATATTTGCTGCAAAAGTAGAAAAAATGAGTTTTGTTCGATGTTTTCTTTTATCCGTAATTATCTCCCTTTCGTTTAGTGTTATTGCGCAAGAATCGGAGAAAAAAAAGAAAGAAGAAAAGCCTAAATTAACCAAAGAAGAGAAGAAAAAAAAGAGGCTTAAAAACATTCACTTTATCAATAAGAATTTCATGGTACGACCAGCGTACTCATTACAATCGAACAACCTGCAAATAAGAGATAAAGCTGGTGCTGGAACACCCTTAAATTACCGACCGAATGTTTGGGGCAGTGCCGGTGGCCAAATAAAGCTTGGTGGTGTTGTTTTGACTTATATGTATCGATTACCTGCAAGTGAAGAGAGGACAACAAACCTTGGTGAAACAAATTATCAAAATATTGGTATCAACATTCAAACAAGATATATAGGATTGAATTTCGATTATATTAATTACAAAGGTTTTTATCTTGCTAACGCTGATGACACACCTATCTTGCCAATAACAGACGGAGCTAGGACACAGTTACCTGATTTAAATTATTATTCTATAGGTTTTCACACAACAGTCGCATTCAAAAAAGACTTTTCTATTAACGCTGGGTTTTCACAAACAGAGCGAATGAAAAAAAGTGCTGGTTCTTTTATGCTTAGAGTCGGAGACCGCTATACCCAAATTAAATACGAAAGTGCAATTATCCCCGAATCCCACTATCTTTTGCATAGAAAATTATGCGAACCAGGTTTTAATAAAATAACATACAACACCACATATTTAGCTCTAGGTGCTGGCTACTCATGGGTAAAGGGATATTTCAGCTTTACACCAATCATTTTGGTGGGTGCAGGCATTCAGCTTTTGGGTTATGAGGAACATACACGTTCAAATCCAAGTTTTCTGAACAACGCTCATTTGAAACTCCCTTTTTACTTTGCCTACAAAAATGCCATCAGCTACAACCAAGATAATTTCTTTATGCGTGTTGTATGGTCTGCTGAAATGGACAGAACACAGATAAAACCCAAAGGGGTTTATAAAATAAATACTACTGAAGAAATTTCTTATTCGTACTCTGATAATTCTACATTGAGCATGTTTTATCTAAATGGCGAAGTAAGTATGGGTGTTCGTTTCGGGGAAAAGAAAACGAAAGCCGAGAAAAAAGCAAAGAAGGCTAGTAAGAAGTAACTACCCCTTCCTCCACTTTTCAATAATATCTTTTGCTTCTTCAGATTCTCCCCAACCTTGGAAAATCATTTCATCGGAACTATAATTTAGCAGCCACGTTTTTATTATTTCGAGAGCTGCAGAATCCATTTGAGCAACAGAATTTCCTTTTACAATTTGCAGTGACTCGTCAACTGGAATAGCGATTAATTTGTCATCCTGCTCGCCAGCATCTAGTAATTTACAAACTCCTACTATTTTGCATTCAACAACTGTAGCTGTTTCAATGGCGGAAGCGATAACGAAT
>JABHTA010000153.1 GCA_018669945.1 Flavobacteriales bacterium | reverse complement strand
ATTCCAGCAATCATTAGGGTTAAAGAGGGATGATTTTATTCGAAATTTCGTAAATGAAAACCCAGGATCTTTAGCTTCATTAGCCGCTGTGGAAAACTTGAATCCAGATGTTGATTATCAATACTACGAAAAAGTAGCAGACGCGCTAAAATCGAAGATTCCAGAATCACCGTACTTTCAAAATTTAAATGCCCGTGTTTTAGAGCTGGGTAAAATGGCTGTCGGATCTGTTGCACCAGATATTACAATGGCTACTCCTGAAGGTGGAACATTGTCCCTTTCTGAGCTTCGAGGAAATATTGTTCTAATCGATTTCTGGGCCTCTTGGTGCCGACCTTGTAGAGCAGAAAACCCAAACGTAGTTAGAACATACAATCAATATCATTCTAAAGGTTTCGATATTTTTAGTGTGTCCTTAGATAAATCTCCTGATGCATGGAAGCGCGCTATTTTGCAAGATGGCCTTGTTTGGCCAAATCATGTTTCAGATTTAAGACATTGGCAATCTGCAGCAGCCAAATTATATAATGTGAAAGGCATTCCACAAACTTATCTAATAGACAAAGAGGGTGTAATTCTAGCCAAAAATCTTCGCGGACCGGCATTAGAACAAAAGTTGGCTGAACTTTTTGGAACATAATAGAAAGTATATGTTGCGGATTTCTATAGCTCTTGTTATTACTCTTGTAAGTTTCATTTCAATTGCTCAAGAAGATTATTGGCAGCAAGAAGTTAACTATACTATTGATGTAAAACTTAACGATAAATCTCACGAACTGAATGGCTACGAAACGATGCAATACATTAATAACTCACCTGACGAATTAGATTTTATTTACATCCACTTATGGCCAAATGCATACAAAAATGATGAATCTGCAATGGCGAAACAACTCTACGAAAATGGAGAGTTAGATTTTTATTATTCAGAAGATAAAGACAGAGGATTTATTGATAGTTTAAACTTCGAGATAGACGGTAAAACAGTAAAGTGGAAGATTGATTCAACGCACCTAGACATCGCAAAACTATATCTTAATTCTCCACTTAAATCAGGAGAAAAAATAAGCATCACCACTCCTTTTCATGTTAAGATTCCGCTGGGCATCTATTCCAGGCTAGGCCACATGGGTGAATCTTATCAGATAACGCAATGGTATCCTAAACCAGCGGTTTACGATAAAAATGGTTGGAACCAAATGCCTTACTTGACACAGGGTGAATTCTATTCAGAGTTTGGTTCATTCGATGTTTCCATTACGCTTCCAGAAAACTATGTGCTGGGAGCAACTGGAGATATGGTAGATGGTGAAGAAGAATTGGCCTGGTTAAACGAAAAGGTACTTCTCACGGAAGCTAAAACATCATATGATGAAAATATGGATTTTCCTGAATCATCTGTAAAGCTGAAGACTTTGAGATTTAAACAAAATAACGTACACGATTTCGCATGGTTTGCTGATAAAAGATATCATGTTTTAAAGGGTGAAGTTGAACTTCCTCATACAAAAGAGAAAGTGACAACTTGGGCAATGTTTACTAATTCTGAGGCTGATTTATGGACTAGTAGCATAGAATATTTAAATGATGCCGTTTATTACTATTCACTTTGGAACGGAGACTATCCTTATAAGCATTGCACTGCAGTTGATGGCGCATTAAGTGCTGGAGGTGGAATGGAGTATCCAAATATTACGGTAATTGGAGAGTCGGGTTCAGCCTTTCTTTTGGAAACAGTTATCATGCACGAGGTAGGCCATAATTGGTTCTATGGAATTCTGGGATCAGATGAGCGCACTCACCCCTGGATGGATGAGGGACTTAATTCTTTTAACGAGAATCGCTATACAGAAACCAAGTATCCAGACATTAACATTGCCGGTAACAATCGTTATAATGGTGTACTTAAGATTTTTGATATGGCGCAACATCTGCACAAAGAGCAATACTATATTGGGTATCAAATCGGTGCTAGAAAAGATTTAGACCAACCGATTGAACTTCCTTCAGCTGATTATACGTACACCAACTATGGAACAATTGTATATGGAAAATCAGCAATTTCATTCGATTACCTAATGGCCTATTTAGGAGAAGAAGCAATGGATAAAGCCATGCAGAAATACTTCGATACATGGAAATTTAAACACCCGCAGCCAGAAGATTTGAGGAAAATTATTGAAGAAGAATCTGGTAAAGACTTGACTTGGTTTTTTGAAGACATGCTTAACACCACCAAAAAATTGGATTATAAAATTGTATCGGCAAAACAAGAAGCGTCTAGTTATAAAGTAAAAATTAAGAATACAGGAGCTATTGTTGGCCCCTACTCCATCTGTGGAGTTAAAGAAGATTCAGTGCTTGTAACGAAGTGGTATGAAGGAGAAGCTAATGCAACAATTGTCGATTTTCCTATTGGAGAGTATGATAATATTCGCATAGATTATCAATTAGACATGCCTGAAAATAAGCGAAAGAATAACACATTAAAAACAAAAGGACTACTTAAAAAATGTGAGCCATTTAAGCCTCAATTTATAGGAAGCATTGAAAATCCAGATAAAACACAACTATTCTTCACCCCAACTATTGGATGGAACAACTACGACAAAACCATGATTGGTTTAGCCTTTTACAATGCCATGATGCCGCAAAAGAAGTTTGAATACGCTATATCACCTATGTATTCTTTTGGAAGTAATGAGCCTGTTGGTGGGGGGTTTATGAACTACAATTTCCTTCCCAAATCAAATTTATTTAGACAAATCACTGCAGGTGTTTCATGGCAAGACTATCATAGAGGTTACAATGAATATGCAATGGATTATGTTTCATTTCACAAAAGGACCGCTCAAATCAATCTTTTCTTTAATAAATCTAAAGCTAGAAGCTTTGTTAGCAGTCAATTATCACTTAAAGGGGTTTCTGTTGCCGAAACATATTTTTTGGGACAATACTATGCAGAATCTAGTACATCCAGTGACTATTTGCAGGTATCGGATACTAAGTCTTTCGGGCAACTAAGTTACACCATGCAGAACAGTAAAACATTAAATCCTTTTGGTGTAAATCTGGTTGCCGAAGTTTCTGACGATTTTGCTAAGATATCAGCTGAAGCTAATTTCCAATTCGATTTTCAAAAATCAGGTAAAGAAGTTAAGATAAGATTGTTTGGGGGTAGCTTCTTGTTTAACGAAACCAATAACGGGCGTTACAATTATAGAATGGATGGCATTCGCGGATATAACGACTACACTTATGATCACGTATATTTTGGAAGAAATGAATTCAGTGGCGTTCTAAGCCAACAAATGGCCATGGGCTATGGTGGATTTAAAATACCTACCGTAGTCGGGCAATCAAACAGCTGGTTAGTAGCGATGAATGTAAAAGCGGACATTCCAATTGGACTTCCTCTTGGCGTTTTTCTTGATGTTGGATACGGATACAATACTAGTGCTAATATTAACTACGATTTCGGTGTTCATGTACCTCTTGTGGAAGATATTTTCGAAATATACTTTCCTGTATTTTGGTCTCAAGACATACAAGGTGCTATTGATGCAAACGGAACAACTTATGGTCAGTTAATTCGTTTTACACTGCATGTTGAAAAAATCAATCCTTTCCAATTACTTCGAGATTTTGAATTCTAATTGATGGAAAATGGTAAAAAAATATATTTCGCTTCCGATTTCCACTTGGGTGTTCCTTCTTATGAATCTAGTTTAGAACGTGAGAAAAAAGTTGTTAAGTGGCTAGAATCTATTCGAGTCGATGCCTCAGAAATTTATTTAGTTGGGGATATCTTCGATTTCTGGTTCGAGTACAAAACAGTTGTACCAAGGGGGTTTGTTCGACTATTAGGTAAAATTGCTGAAATCACAGACTCAGGTATTCCTATTCATTTTTTTACAGGTAATCACGACATGTGGACGTTCGATTATCTTGAAAAAGAGTGTGGAGTTAAGGTCTACAGACAACCGATTGAGATCGAATATAATGACAAGAAATTTTTTATCGGTCATGGTGATGGTCTTGGTCCTGGTGAAACTTCATACAAAATTCTAAAGGCAATATTTGCAAGCAAATTATGTCAATGGTCATTCGCTCGGCTGCATCCTAATTTGGGGATAGGCATTGCCAATCTATGGTCGAAGCGAAGTAGAATTTCTAATGCTGGTTATGATGAAATTTTTTATGGTGAGGAGAAAGAAATATTAGTTACTTTTTGTAAAAACGAACTAAAAAAATCACATTTCGATTACTTCATTTTCGGGCATAGACACCTCGTTCTTGACATCGCCGTTGGTGAAAATAGCCGATATATCAACTTAGGGGAATGGGTTACAAAACCTACTTATGCAGAATTTGATGGGAAAGAATTAAAATTACTTCCTTTTTCTTAACCGACTTTCACTGCCAAATCTGCCAATCGACTAGAATATCCTGCTTCGTTATCATACCAGCTCACAATCTTTACGGTGTTACCATTAACTGTTGTAAGTAATGAATCAAATATTGATGAATGAGAATTACCAACAATATCCACCGAAACAATCGGCTCATTTTGATATTCCAAAATTCCTGTCATTTCGGTTTCGGCTAAATTCTTAAAGGCAGCGTTGATCTCTTCTTTAGTTACAGGTCGTTTTAGTGTACAGGTAAAATCTGTTAAAGATCCGTCAGGAACCGGTACACGAATAGCATAACCATTTAGTTTACCTTCTAGATGAGGAAACAATTTAACGATTGCTTCAGCAGCGCCAGTCGTTGTTGGTATTAAAGAAACAGCAGCCGCACGCGCTCTTCTCATATCACTATGAGGAGCATCGTGCAATCGTTGGTCCGAAGTGTAGGAATGCACTGTTGTTATGTGCCCAATTTCTATTCCCCAAAGCTCGTCTAACACTTTAACCAGAGGGGCAACACAATTTGTAGTACAGGAAGCATTGGACAAAATCGTTTCATCTCCCGTTAAAGATTTATCGTTAACGCCCATCACAACGATTTTAACTCCTTCTCCCTGAGGAGGGGCAGAAATAATAACTTTTTTTGCTCCTGCCGATATGTGTTTAGATGCCGCTTCTTTTGTTCGAAAGATTCCAGTTGACTCAATTACAACGTCAATTTTTAAATCACTCCAAGGTAAATCTTCTGGATTTTTTGAGGAGTATAAATAAACAGGTTTTTCATTTATCCTTATCAAGTTTTCGCCTACTTCAATATTTCCTTTGAACTTTCCATGTACAGAATCATACTTAAATAAATGTGCTAAAGTAGCACCCTCTGCTAGGTCATTCACCGCAATTAACTCTAACGCGTCATTATGTAAAATAGCCCTTGCTGTCGTCCTTCCAATCCTTCCAAATCCATTAATGGCTATCCTAACTTTACTCATAACAATAATTTTGGTCTAATGTACTCACAAAAAAATCCCTCGAAATGCGAGGGACTTTTAATTTCATTTTGATTTATTGATTACATCACCACAAACTTCGCAACTTTTCGAGAATCGTTTGATTCTACTGTTGTAAAGTATGTTCCTTGGCCCAGTTGAGATACATTAAATTCAACTGTATTCATACCAGCGTTATAACGCTTAACAGGGAGCGATTTAACCAACTTACCACTCATATCGAATATTTGTATTGTTGCCACTGTGTTTTGCGCTAACTCAAATGTTAGCGCTCCATTCGTTGTCATTGGGTTAGGATATACTTTTAAATCACTAATTAGTTCCTTGTTGTTAAAACTTCCGTCACTAAACTCGCCAATTCCTGTTCCAGCTGTCGATTCCCACATCCCTCTACCGTGTGTTCCAAGATAAATTTGACCTCTGTTATGCTGAGATGCACCGTATGGCAGTGATTGTTGACGAACAGCAAAAACTGGTGTGTGCGCCATTGAACCATTTTCATCAGTCCAAACCACTGAGCTAGCATAAACATCTTCAGTAGCCCAAACACCCATATCAGTTCCTACTACACAATAACCTGGTCGGTCAACCATAATAACGGCATCAAAACAAGGCATTGGGGGCAAGTTCCCTTGAATGCTAGTAAACGCATTGCTATTTGCTGTAGTAGCATTTGTTGAACGCCACACAAAATTTGATTGACCATAATTTCCTGAGGTTACCACTACATTATCAGGATTATTTGGATCGACTGCAATTCCTGTTACTGAACCTCCTGATACGTTTAAATTAACAAAACTCAAATTTGCAGCATCTGCTGTTGTATATACATCGTTTAAACCCGACAATCTATACACGGAACCACCGCTACTATGACCAGTTCCTACAAACATATGATTACCATCAGTAGAAAATTCAATACAACTTACAGTGCCAGAAATTCCGTCTGTTACATCTATCCAGTTCAAGTCTTCAGTGCTTAAATCAAGTTTTAAAGAATTTCTAGTTAAAGAAACGCCACCAACCATACCAGCTGCAAATAAAGACTGTATCGGATCGACTACCTTTAGAACATCTCCAGGATTAATATTCATTGATATTGTATAAGGAATTGGAAGAAAATTTGAGTTACTAATTAAATTTAGTTCGTCTCCGGCACTAAACTTCGTCTCGAACTCTACCCAAACGGTTTCAGTTGCTGAAGGTGCATTATCAAATTGAACTTCGAGGCTTCCCTTGTTAACCCCTGTATATTCAATTGTACCAGTTCCGTCTCCAATAAAAGTGCCGGCAGCATCTGTACAAAGTTGGTTTCCTGCATATACTTTAATAGAACCCTCTACTAATTGGGCAACATCTTGTACAAAAGCAATATCAAATGAATAGTTTTTCACAACACCATCACCTTGTAAAATAGCTTGCGGAGCATTAGTGTTACTAAAAACAATAGAATCTTTACTTGTTGGATCATTAGCAGATTCCCATAAGCGACCTACTGTGTAGAAACTACCTTCATCACATTTCGGTCCAGGGTTTCCTCCATTACAGATCTTAGCCATCGCTGCCCCATCAATACCTCTTGCAAAATCTTGCTCGTAAATAGTAGCAAAACGAATATTTGTTATCTGTGAATAATCACAATCGTACCCATCTCCCCCTCTAACATCCTCACCTTCTAACCCAGAACCAATACCAAAGGCGCCTATTTCTCTAGTAACTTCAACAGTTCCATTGTCTTGCGAACCTCCCATTAGCTTACCATCAACATCCATCGCCACCGCATAACAAGTAAATGTGGTATACCCCTTGCTTGCCGGATAATATGTATCACCTTGATCGTAAGAAATTGTAACACCACCATCTGAACCAATAAGCATTTTGTTTGGATTGTGCGGATCGAAAACGATAGTATGTTTATCTGAATGTACATTAAACTCTAATGGGCCAAATTCATTAGCAATTCTAGTTAATGAACCATCGTATTTCCATAATTCAACTCCTCCAATATAAACAGTAGATGCATCTTCTGGATTAACACCTAGAGCCAAATCATAATATCCTTGACCATTATCCCCAAACAAACCAGAATTTTCATCCCAAATATTCGTTACAGGACCTTGCGCCAAGCTCCATGTATATCCCTTATCAGCAGACCGGTATAGTCCACGAATATGACCACCTGTAACCGAAAAAGCCCAAGCAGTGTCTCCATTCGTTGAATATTGAATAACGGTTCTTTGTCCGCCAGGAGTAGAAGAGCCTGTGGCCAATTCAAAACTACCAACTGAGCCATCAGCAGAAACCATTACGAGTCCACCGGTAACCATCATTACTGTTCCATCGGGAGCAATTTTAACATCTTGAACCGAACCAACACATTGACCTACTACATTATTTGCAGCGCATTCCCAAGTTGTTCCACCGTTAGAAGATAACATTAATCCTTGTTTCGTCGCTGCAAAAACCCTTTCGTCATTTGTTGGGTCAACTGCAATAGCATTGATATTAGTCCAGTCGGCACCAGTGCTATTTGTTGGAGTCGGAATGGTGACAGGAAGCAATTCAAAGTTTTCCCCGTCTGTAGATTTGTACATCCCCATACCAATCATACCAGAGCTTCCACTTCCATCAAAACTTTCAAAAGAAGATCCTGTTCCTACATAAATAGTTCCATTGGTCCCTTGATCGATGCAGCTAATCGCTGGAGCTAAAGAATGATCGTTAATTGGAAGCCAAGTTGCACCACCATTAAGTGATTTAAACAAACCGCCAGCAACACTACCTGCATAAACAGTATTACCAGTTGTATCAAGAATATCAACAAGAATCGCCCGTGTTCGTCCACCTACATTATCTGGCCCGCGCTCTGCCCATTCTAAACCAACACTGCCACGCTGCCCTTCATAAAAACTAACTTGTTCTCTTGCGTTAAAAACATCTCTAGGATCTATTTCTCCAGTATTAAGGTCGGCACGAAACATTTTCTGAAACTCTTGAGAATGGTTCCAACTTTGTGCTTTATTATTAAATGTTAATTGGGTTCTAACCTCATAGGAGGGTGAAACATTGTTAGCACTATTCATTGCTAAATAACCAGCTCCTACTAGAGATATTGCTAATGCGCTTGCGAGTAATGTATTCTTCATATCGTGATAATTTTTCTCTTAAAATAGGAGCGCAAGGTACGCATTTATATTCCTATTAGAAAACAGTTTAATTAAATTCTTTGAATGCTAATATCGTGAATGAACTACCTAAAAAATCAGCACCACATAAGAGTAAAATTAAACATTGAACTAAACTAAACAATTACCAAATTATCAAACGGTTGAATTTGTATGGTAAGCGGATAATCTTTACTAAAATAGATGCTTCTCAGCGTGGTAGGATGACCGAACTAGAGGTCCGCTTTCAACATAACGAAAACCCATTTTCAATCCTATTGCTTTATATTTATCGAACATCTTTGGATTCACAAATTCAGCCACTGGCAAATGCTCTTTAGTAGGTTGTAAATACTGCCCTAAAGTAAGAATGTCTACATTTACCGATCGTAAATCTGTCATGGTTTCGATGACCTCCTCTTCTGTTTCTCCAAGACCAAGCATAACACCAGATTTGGTTTTCATTCCGCCTTTTTTTAAGCGCATTAAAACCTCTAAACTTCTGTCATACTTTGCTTGAATCCGAACTTCTTTTGTTAGCCTACGAACTGTTTCCAAATTATGAGATACAATTTCTGGAGCAACATCGATAATACGTTGAAGATTTACCCACTTCCCCATAAAATCAGGAATCAATGTTTCCATCGTAGTTGAAGGACTTAACTCCCTGACCTTGTTTACAACGTTTGCCCATATTATGGAGCCACCATCTTCTAAGTCATCTCTATCAACGGATGTTAAAACACAGTGCTTTACACTCATCAACTTTACCGATTTAGCAACTCTAAGCGGTTCAAATGGGTCTATTGCCTCCGGCCTACCAGTGGCAACAGCACAAAAGCCACATGATCTTGTACAAATATTACCAAGTATCATAAACGTTGCAGTGCCTGCTCCCCAACATTCTCCCATATTTGGGCAATTTCCACTTTCGCAAATTGTATGTAATTTATGATCAGAAACCAGCTCTCTAACTTTGAGGTATTCTTTTCCTGTTGGAAGTTTAACTCTTAACCAACTCGGCTTCTTTACTCTTGCTGAAGATTTTTCTTCAACGCCAACCTCACTCATGATTTTTTTATTGTTTTTTTCCGAAATGAAAGCTCATATACCCCGTTACAAAAAATCGCTGATTATGTACGAACGCCATTAGCGGAATTTTCTTCAAATAAACATCAAATGCCAATCCGGTTTCAATTCCACGGACCAAATTACTTACACTGGCATAGTCAAAGTTAAACCCCACTTTTCCATGAATACCGGGATATACTGTTGTTTGATTAAAGCCCCGAAAATAGGTGTCCCTACCTAATATCATTTCGGGTTTATGAAGCTCTGGATTATACGCTTCGGAAGAGGGAGTTGAGCCTTCTGGTCTTCCTAAAACGCTTGGATACAAAATTTCTAGATATACAGGTCGTGTAAACCCAATTGAAGCGCCAATATTATAATTAATCGCTACTTGAACACCAAGTTTGCTTCCCTTAGCATAAATAATTTTTTGCTGGCCGATACTAGGACGTAAAACAGCAAAGTAATTCAATTTTCCATAAACATATTTCTTTGTGTTATCTACATATGGATTGAGTCTTTTCTCTTCTTTTAAGTGTTTAATTGTAACCAATTCGGCAGTAAACAACCACTTTTTACCTTCAGTTCTATGCTTTAGCTTTGTGCCACTAATACCCCAGCCATTGGTATGAAACATAATACTCCCATATAATTCCGAATCATACTCAGCGCTGGATGCAAAACTCTCTTTTTGAGCAAATATCCCTAGAGAAAATCCAACAAAAAACCATATAAGTAATAATTTCTTCATTATGATAACGGTAAGTTAATACAAATATATGACATTTAACGCTATTTTAAACCTGAACGATACACAGATGACGACAGTAAAATCAAAATACATTGGAGAGCTAAGGACTAGTTCGATACATGTTAAGTCTGGGGCGGAAATAACTACAGACGCCCCAACCGACAACAATGGAAAAGGTGAAGCGTTTTCTCCCACAGATCTTTTAGCAACAGCTTTAGGGAGTTGTGCTGTCACAATTATGGGACTGTGCGCCCTACAAAACAATTTTGATATTGGCACCCCATCATTTAATATTGGAAAAACAATGGCAGCTGCCCCTAGAAGAGTAGCAAAATTAAACGTGGTAATCTCGTTTACCAAACCCAGTTTTACTGAAAAACAAAAACAAATATTACGACATGCTGCAGAAAACTGTCCGGTGGCTAAAAGTTTACACCCTCAATTAGTTCAAGAGTTAATTTTTAACTGGTAGCAATTTGACTTTCAACTGCTTCTGCAGATATTTCTGCATGAGCTGCTGAATAGCTGCAACCTCCTTTGTTAATAAGCAATAGCTGAGGAGATTCGTGTCGAACCTCAAAAATTTCTGCTATCTGATCGGATACGTCTCTATACTTAATAAGATCTAGGTAATATGTAGGAAGCTTATCAGCCGAAATATTCCAACTAGATTCCAAATTCTTTTTTGCAAAAAAACTTACAGAACACCTCGTGCTATGCTTTAATATTAAAACACCTACATTGCTGTCAGAATTAGATTCTTGAATTAAAGAAGAGATTTGATCTACGGAAGTAATTGGCTTCCAATTCATAGGAAAATTATACTTGATCTTCTTGCTCAGTTTGCTCATCTAGCTCACCATAGGCAGGACACCTTTCATGCGAAGCACAAGAAGATAATAGGCATGTTACAAACACCAATACTGAGATTATTCCAATTAGCTTTTTCATCT
>JABHTA010000195.1 GCA_018669945.1 Flavobacteriales bacterium | reverse complement strand
TTCAACTTTATGAACTATCAAACTTGACCAATTTTCTAACTTTATGTCATTAACTCTCGCAAATACAATTGAACAGTATTCTCTAGTCCCAAATAAAGTGCATCAGCTATCAATGCATGTCCAATCGAAACCTCATCTAAATAGGGAACTTGGTTAGCGAAATAATTTAGATTCTCTAGGTTTAAATCATGCCCTGCATTAACTCCCAACCCTAAAGCATAAGCCAATTTTGCAGACCGAACAAATGGGTCAACTGCTGCCTCTTTGTTTGATGAAAAATCAACTGCATAAGACTCCGTGTACAACTCTATTCTATCGGCACCTGTTTTAGGAACATTTTCTATTTGAGCTAAATCCGTGTCAATAAAAATTGATGTCCTAATATTAGCCATTTGAAATTCAGTTATCACATCTGTCAACAAAGCTTCATTCTTAATTGTGTTCCATCCCTCATTTGATGTTAACACTCCTGGAGGATCTGGCACTAAGGTAACTTGTGTTGGCTTAACTTGTAAAACCAAGTCAATAAACTCCTTGTTTGGATATCCCTCGATATTAAGCTCCGTTTTTACGAGTGGCTCCAAATCTCTAACATCGTTATAACGAATATGCCGCTCATCAGGCCGAGGGTGAACCGTAATTCCTTGCGCACCAAACCGTTCGCAATCCATTGCCACTTTCAGTAAATCAGGTACGTTCCCTCCGCGTGCATTGCGCAGTGTGGCCACTTTATTGATATTAACGCTTAACCTTGTCATTGAACAATATTTATCTATGTTTGTGTACTAATCATGCAAAAATACTCGTTTAACTAGAATGATAGCAAGAGATTTAATAACAGAAGAAATTCCCCCATTAAAGCCAAACGAACCAGCGTTAAAAGCTGTAAGTTGGATGGATGAATTTAAAGTCTCTCATTTACCTGTAGTTGATGGACGCGATTTCCTGGGAATAATTAGTGAATCAGATCTATTGGATTTAGGTTCTGCTTCAAACTCTATTAATGAATCGCGAGTTCCATTAATAAGCGTTTTTTCTTACGCACATCATCATTTGTTCGAGGTGGCAAAAACACTTTCGGATCATAATTTGTCGGTTATTCCTGTTTTAAATAACAAAGACCAATATATAGGCAGTATTACAATTTCTAAACTAATGAAGGTAATCGCTGAAATGTCTGTAGTTAGCGATACCGGAGGAATTATTGAACTTGCACTAAACGTTAATGATTATTCCTTGGCAGAAATAGCTCAAATTGTTGAAAGTAATAACGCTAAGATTTTGGGAAGTTTTATTACATCACATCCTGATTCTACTAAAATTCAACTTACGTTTAAAACTAATCGTAACGATTTAGGGGCAATTTTACAGACCTTTAATCGATATGATTATACCGTAACAGCAGCTTATGACCAAGGTGGGCGTGAAGAAGATTTAAAAACCCGCTACGATTCGTTTATGAAATTTCTTGATCTTTAACCAATGGCAGTAGCAGTATACGGCCGGAAATTCACAGACAATTTCGCACCATATATTCAAAAGTTTTTTGATAAACTAGATTCAATTGGGGTTGGAGTGTTGATTTATGAACCTTTTTTAGACTATTTAAAACAAAGAATTAATATTTCTAATAAGGTCAAGCCATTTACCAAAAACAATGAAATCATTAACTCCGCAGAATTTCTTTTTAGTGTGGGTGGGGATGGGACATTTCTTGATTCAACTACGTTTATCCGCGATTCCAATATTCCAATTATTGGCATTAATACTGGTAGACTTGGTTTTCTTTCGGGAGTTTCGATTAACGAAATAGAAACCGCGTTAGAAGATGTTTTTGCTGGAAAATTTGCTCTAGACCAACGTTCACTTCTAAAAGTTGAAACAGAAAACAACCTCTTTGGCGCCAATAATTTCGCATTAAATGAACTTACTGTTCACAAAAAAGATTCATCATCTATGGTTACCATTAATGCCTTTATTGATGGCGATTTCCTCAACTCGTATTGGGCTGATGGCCTTATTGTTGCTACCCCTACAGGATCAACAGCTTATGCTTTGAGTTGTGGTGGACCCATTATATTACCAGGTTCTAATAATTTCGAAATAACCCCAATTGCGCCTCATAATCTAAACGTTAGACCGATTGTAATTCCTGACGACAAAGTGCTAACTTTAAAAATTGAAGGACGCAGTCAAGATTTTTTGGTGTCACTAGATTCCCGTTCGAAAACCATAGATTCATCCGTTGAGCTAAAAATTAGCAAAAATAATTTCACTATTAACCTAGCAAGATTGCATAATGAAAACATATTAGGTACAATTCGCAACAAACTGAACTGGGGGCTAGACCAACGAAATTAAACTGAACAATAAAATTTATTAGTCCACGTTGAACAATTTATGAATTGTTCAGATTCAATACAAAATATAAATACATTTATCTCCGTGAACAAGTGGCTCATTATACTATTATTGATTCCTACAGTCGCCTTCGCGCAGGAAAGCGATCATTTTGAAAAGAAAAATAGCATTCTTAAGAAAAGTGTTCCCAATACTAAAAGTACCGAGTTAGGCATATTCGGAGGGGCATCCTATTACAATGGGGATTTAAATCCCGCTTCACAATTTAACCCAGCCCTCACACATTGGGCATTGGGTATTGTTCTGCGGAGAAATTTAAGCTCAAGGTGGTCTCTTCGTTTAAATGGCATGTATGGAACCGTTAACGGAGATGATGCGTTGAGTAACTCCGTTTCGCAGCAATCACGAGGAATATCTTTTCAATCAAAAATTTATGAACTTTCAGGACAAGCTGAATTCAACTTTTTCCCTTATTGTGTTGCTAATGATATCATTTATTTTTCTCCTTATTTATTTCTTGGTGTTGGTGCATTTCGATATAATCCAACAACCACAATCGATGGCGGTGGTCAAGAATTGGCAGCGTTAAATGCGGAAGGAGTAGGCTATTCAAAAGTCTCCGCAGTATTGCCTATTGGTTTTGGCATTAAAGCTAAGTTTTCTAATCGCTTTTTATTCGGCATAGAATGGAGCCAGAGAAAAACATGGACTGATTATATTGATGACGTTAGCACCACCTACGTTTCAAGCGGAAGACAAAGAGGAAATTCCAAAGTAAATGACTACTATTCGTTTGCGGGTGTCACTCTTACTATTAGATTAGGTAGTAAACTGAATAGTTGTTGGCACCCAAATAATAATTAATTGGCTATTAAAATGAAACTAAAAAGCCAATAAAACCTGCTAATTTCAATATATTTTAACGACTTTTGCGCGTCTTCGAAACTCCCCCCAATGAGTATTCCCGAAAATATAAACCAAAACAAGATTCCAAAGCACATCGCTATTATCATGGATGGCAATGGGAGATGGGCTAAACAAAGAGAAAAACCACGCATTTTCGGGCATAAAAATGCTATAAAATCTGTTCGAGAAACGGTTGAAGGATGCGCTGAAATTGGTGTGAAATATCTAACACTTTATGCCTTTTCAACAGAAAACTGGAAACGACCCAAATTAGAGGTACGTGCCTTAATGGAATTATTAGTTCATTCAATACACGGAGAAGTTAAAACACTAAACAAAAATGATATTCGCTTACAGGTAATCGGAAACATAGAAAGTTTGCCACAAAGTACCAAAAAAGAGCTAGATATTGCCATTGAAAAAACTTCGAAAAACAAACGAATGACTCTGGTATTAGCTTTAAGCTATAGTTCAAAGTGGGAAATCTTGCAAGCAGTAAATAAAATCGCCCAAGAAACAAAAAAAGGTATATTGAAAGAACCAGTAAGCGCAGAAGATTTCTCTAACTACCTTACAACAGCCAGTATTCCTGACCCCGAACTAATGATTAGAACAAGTGGCGAACACAGAATAAGTAACTTTTTAATGTGGCAATTGGCTTATGCTGAATTGTACTTTACAGATACGCTTTGGCCAGATTTCAGGAAATCTGATTTATATAATGCAATTCTCGATTACCAAAATAGAGAACGCAGATTTGGTCTAACTGCCGAACAAATTACCGCTAAGTCTTGATTATTAGAAATTTAGGACACCTATTCATTTTGCTATGTACTGTTACATCAGTAAATGCTCAAATTGCCGTTGGCGATAAATCAATAGCGGTGGATTACGCAAATCCGATTACCTATACCATTGCTGAAATAACGGTTTCGGGAACTGAGCAATTAGATAAACAAGCGCTAATTCTTCTTTCTGGTTTATCGACTGAAGATAAAATATCTGTTCCAGGAGATGCAATTGCAATGGCAATTCGTAATCTCTGGGGCCAGGAATTATTTGACGATGTTCAATTATCTGCAACCAAAGTTATTGGAAATCAAATTTATTTAAACATTCACGTGAGCGAACTTCCAAGACTCCGCAAGTATCGGTTTACAGGAATAAACAAAACTGATGCTGATAATATCAGAGAAGAGATTCGTTTTCATACAGGAAAAATAATGAATGAAAACCTGCTAAATGTTGCTGTTAATACGATTGAAGATTATTACATAGACAAAGGTTTCTTTGATGTAGAAATTAAAGTGGACAAGATTAAAGACACGCTTTCTGTAAATCAAATCATTGTTGTCTTCAATGTTAACAAACACAAAAAAGTAAAAATTGATAAAATTTTGATTCACGATAATGCTGCTCTAGAAGATTGGCAGATTCGAATGGCGATGAAAGAAACTAAACGTAAAACGAATTTCAAACCATTTGTTGAATTTGACACCATTCTTTTTTCGAGTTTTAAAAACATTATAAAAAGAGATTTTGTCTCGCTTAGAAATAACTTCATTACTTATGCTGGAGAAAATCTCAGAATTAGTGTTATGAAATCTTCCAAATATTTAGAGGAAAATTACAATACCGATAAAAAGACGATAGTCGCCAAGTATAACGAAAAAGGTTATCGTGATGCGAGCGTAAAATTCGACACATTGTACAGAAATGGAGGAGATTTAAGTATTGAAATGACGATTCACGAGGGACCTCAATATTACTTTGGAGACATTATCTGGTCTGGGAATGCAAAATACAGCACTAAGCAACTAAATGATGTTCTCGGAATAAAAAAAGGAGAAATTTACGATAGAGGATTGCTAGATACAAGGTTATTCATGAATCCTAGCGGTAGAGATATTAGTTCAATTTATATGGACGATGGCTATTTATTCTTTCAAATAGACCCAATAGAAACTAGTATTACGGAAGATTTAATTAACCTCGAAATGAGAATATATGAGGGCAAACAAGCAAGGATTAATCGAGTATCAATAGTGGGTAATTCTAAAACTAACGACCATGTTGTTATGAGAGAAATTCGAACACAACCTGGCCAATTATTCAGAAGGTCTGATATTATTAGAACACAACGGGAATTGGCTCAACTGGGCTATTTCAATCCAGAAACTTTAAACGTTATTCCAAAACCTAACCCATCAGACGGAACAGTTGATATTGAATATATTGTTGAAGAAAAATCCTCTGACCAAATCGAACTTTCTGGTGGCTGGGGAGGTGGCCGAGTGGTGGGAACATTAGGTGTTTCTTTTAGTAACTTTTCTGCACGTAATATTTTGAAAAAAGGTACATGGTCTCCTTTACCTTCAGGTGATGGACAAAAATTGAGCATAAGGGCCCAGTCTAACGGATTGTTTTATCAGTCTTACAACTTCTCTTTTACCGAGCCTTGGTTGGGGGGGCGTAGACCAAACGCATTTACATTTACAGCATACCATTCCATACAAAGTAATGGCGAAAGTAAATGGCTTAAAGAAGACAACATCTTTGTACGAGACGTACTTTCTGAAGAAAAAATCGTCAACCCCATAAGAGCTTCTGTTATTATTTCGGGAGGATCAATAGGTTTAGGCAGAAGACTCTCTTGGCCTGATGACTACTTCACGTTATACCAAGAAGTTACTTATCAGCATTATATCATGGACAAGTGGAACCAATTTATCTTTAGAGATGGTATTGCTAACAACTTGTTTTACAGAATTAATATTTCAAGAAATTCAATAGATCAACCGATATACCCTAGAAACGGCTCACAAGTTTCTTTGAGCATACAAGCGACTCCGCCTTATTCTTTATTAGATGGAGAGAATCCAAATTACAACAACATGTCTGATCAAGATAAATATCGATGGATTGAATATCATAAATGGAAATTTACTACATCTTGGTTCACCAAAATCGTTGGAGATTTGGTGCTAAATACAAGAGTTGGATTCGGCTACCTAGGTTCATATAACTCCTCGCTTGGTAGTGCTCCTTTGGAGCGTTTCTATTTAGGAGGAAGTGGTCTCACGGGGTTCTCTTTAGACGGAAGAGAAATAATCGCCCTTAGAGGTTACGATGATAATACTTTGTCTCCTGTTGGCGGAGCAAGTATCATTAATAAATATGCCTTAGAACTTCGATATCCGTTATCATTAAACCCTTCTGCCACTATCTATGGTCTCGGCTTTGTTGAAGCAGGTAACACATGGAGTTCGTTTGGCGATTACAACCCATTTAACGTA
The DNA here is from genome assembly GCA_018669945.1 of Flavobacteriales bacterium. GTDB lineage: Bacteria > Bacteroidota > Bacteroidia > Flavobacteriales_G > NORP312 > NORP312. The sequence continues at coordinate 30,244 of JABHTA010000195.1, read as the reverse complement.
TATCGGTCTGGTGGCGTTGGAGTTCGCGTATTCTTGCCAATGTTTGGGTTGCTTGGGTTGGATTACGCTTGGCGAATAGACGATGTTCCTGATTTCCCTAATATGCAAAAAGGACAATTACATTTCACAATTGGCGCTAACCTTGGGGAGTTATAGATTGGCATCAATTTTGATTATACCGGAACAATTTAAATTTATACCATGAAAAAAACAGCTGCTCTACTTTTATTCCTTATTGGCTTATCAACATTTTCTTTTGCTCAAAAATTTGCCTACGTAGACACGGATTACATTCTTAAAAATATTCCAGAGTACCAAGCTGCTCAAAAACAGTTAGATGAACTTTCTGTAAAATGGCAAAAACAAATTGAAGCAAAATATACTGAAATTGACCGCCTTTATAAAGCATATCAAGCAGAACAAATCTTGCTAAACGAAGATATGAAAGCTAAACGAGAAAATGAAATCGTTCGGAAAGAGCAAGAAGTAAAAGACTTTCAAAAAGCTAAATTTGGTGTAGAAGGAGTACTTTTTAAAAAAAGGCAAGAACTTGTGCAACCTATCCAAGATCAGATATATAATGCAATAAAAGAAATTGCTGAAGCTAGTTCATACTCAGTTATTTTAGATCGTGCTGGTCAATCCAATATATTATATGCAAACACTCGTTACGATAAAAGTGATGATGTACTGAAAAAATTAGGATATTCAACTGGAAGTAAATAAGTTTGCACACCTTAAAAAAAAACAAATGAAAAATATTTTAAAAAGTACTCTATTAACTCTTCTTATAGCTGTATCTGTATCTGCATATTCTCAAAAGGGAAAATTCGCACACATAGATTCTAACGAACTGCTTGCTGCCATGCCAGAAAGAGCTGAACTAGAAAAAAAACTTCAAGGCGAATACCAAACTCTTGAGGCTAGTCTTCAACAAATGTCGCAAGAATATCAAAGAAAAGTTGCTGAATATCAAGAGATGGAGGCTTCTGGAACAGCGAGTGATTTAATCCTTCAAACAAAAATTTCTGAAATTCAAGATTTAGAAACTAGAATTCAGCAATTTCAAACTTCTGCTCAAGAAGCAATTCAACAAAGAGAAGTAGAATTAATGGAAGGTCTTGTCGAAATAGCGAAAAAAGCAATTTCTGAAGTCGCTGCTGAAAATGGATACAATTATGTATTTGATGCTGCAGTTCTACTTCACAAACCGGATGGAGATAACATTCTGCCTTTGGTGAAAAAGAAACTAGGAATAACAACCGCAGCTACTATTCCCGTTAAATAAGAAAATTTTAATTTAAAAAATCCCGATTTATTCGGGATTTTTTTTGACCTAATTTGAACAAAAATCCAATAGGCATATTCGATTCTGGAGTTGGAGGTCTTTCGATTTGGAAAGATATTAATCAACTTTTACCCAACGAGTCAACCATATATATTGCGGACAGCAATAACGCTCCTTATGGCGAGAAGCCAAAAGAAAAAATTACGGAACTTAGCATCAAGAATACAGAGTTGTTGCTTGCTCAAAACTGTAAATTAATTGTTGTTGCTTGTAATACAGCTACTACCAATTCGATCGATACACTTAGAAAAAACTATGCTATACCTTTTATTGGCATTGAGCCTGCAACTAAACATGCTGCAATCAATACTAAAACAGGTAAAATTGGAATTCTAGCAACCAAGGGAACTCTAGCAAGCGAACTATTTCTAAATACATCCGAAAAATACAGAGGCGATGTTGAAATAATCGAAACTATTGGAACTGGTTTAGTAGCCATAATAGAATCGGGAAATCTTGATAATGCTGAACCATTGCTGCGCGAATATCTTCAACCAATGATTGATAAAAATGTGGACAATGTCGTTTTAGGTTGCTCGCATTACCCTTTTCTTACTTCTGTAATTAAAAGAATTATTCCAACCGAGATAACAATTATAGATTCTGGAGAGGCTGTGGCTAAGCAAACTGAAAATATTTTAAAAGACTTTAACATACTAAACTCGACAGAATCTTCTGCTGAGCATTTGTTTTATACAAATGCCCAGCACGATATATTAGAAATGTTTTTAAAAAAAATACGCGCAGCAAACTATACTATTCAGAGTCTTTGAACCACCCCGAATACATCGTGTAATTATCAGCTATTCTTGTAATTTCCCCTTTAAATAATTTAGGGCTGACTTCCTTTACCTTCTTCGCAGGAACGCCAGCATAAATACTTCCTGACTCAACTACAGTATTTTCTAGTACTACAGCACCAGCAGCTATTATCGAATTTTCTTCTATTAGAACACCATCCATAACAATAGCTCCCATACCTATTAAAACGTTGTCACGAACGGTACACCCATGAACCATAGCATTGTGCCCAACTGAAACATTGTTCCCTAAAGTTGTTGCAGCCTTTTCGTAAGTGCAATGAACTATCGCTCCGTCTTGAATATTTACCTTATTTCCCATAATAATAGAGTTAACATCACCACGAATTACGGCATTAAACCAAACGCTGCATTGGTTTCCCATGGTAACATCACCAATAATCGTTGAGTTTTCGGCTAAGTAGCAGTCATCACCAAATTGCGGTTTTTTACCTCTACAAACCTTAATTAACGCCATTATTGATCTTTTGGCTTCTTACAACAATTTGGCAGGTTCTCATATGCTTCTTGCGAAGCTTCAATATCATCTGCGGAATAACCAATCTTTGATATTGCCTCTCGTAATTCATCTTCGGATGTTTTTACTCCATTATAAATAACAGTTAGCTCTTGTGTTTCTAAACTTAGATCTATTTTCTTGACGCCCTTGCGCATGCTAAGTTCACTAACGATTCTTTCCTTACACATTTCGCATTGGGCAGAGGTTTTTATAACTACTACAGTATTTTTTTCATTTATTTTTTGAGTCATTCCAAAATAAGCTAGACTTATAAACAACAACATTAACAACAGACTTTTGGCTTTCATATAATTTCTTTTTTTAAGTCGACAGTAAAAGTAAGTCATGCCTAGCTTATTTTGCCGTAATTTTGTAATAAAAAAAACGATGGAACCAAAAACCATACCAGCAACAGTATACGCAGAATTATCTCCTAATCCGGCAACCATGAAATTTGTAGTAAACAAATTGTTACTAGAGGGCGCAGCAACGGTTGAATATGCTGATTCTGAAGAGACCTCTAATTCTCCGTTGGCTGCTCGGCTTTTTAATTTCCCTTTTGTTACTGGAATTTTCATTTCGCAAAACTTCATTACTATTACGAAAAATGAAATCATCGAATGGGATGATGTTGTTTTAGAATTGCGGGAGTACATTCAAGAATTTTTAAATGGCGACAATTCTGTTTTTACAACTCCTATTTCGGAAAACAGCAGTGACGATGACTTAACTAAAACCGAAGGAAGCTACAAGCCTCAAGAACCAAGTACAGAATTGGAAAAGAAAATTGTTGAAATATTAGAAGAGTATATCACTCCGGCTGTTGCTAGAGATGGAGGCGCTATACATTTTCATGCTTTTGTTGATGGTCAATTATCGGTCGTATTAAAAGGCGCTTGCAGCGGCTGTCCTTCTTCTACAATGACACTTAAGAATGGTATTGAAAGCCTTATGACCAGAATGATGCCTGAAGTTAAGGAAGTCGTTGCGCACGAAGGCTAGTTAATTGTGCCGATTTCAATTCCGAACATAAATCGAGGAAATTCCGGAATTTCATATCTTGAAATAAACATATTCGAAATTCTATATTTCACAACTAATGCTAAACTTTTATAACCTAATTTAATGGATGTTCCATAATTAAAATTGTGTGTGGTAACTAGTCCGATGTTTGTTACTTTTTGGGCTTTTGAAAATACCCCTGATAAATTCTTATCCTTTGTGCTGTATTTCGTTAAGAACACCCAATCTATATAACCAACTATATCAATGTAAGAGCCAATAACATTGCCCCTTCGCTTATCAAAATTTATTCTTGCGAATATATCTCCACCAAGGTTGTTAAAAGTGAATCGCTCTTTATCGTGTAATACCTTATCGGGATATATTTTCGATGAATCCTGTTTCAAAGGGAAAAAAGTAGTAGAATAATTCATCCCTAAACCCAACGAAAAAACATCATTCAATCGTCTCTTATATTTACCACCCAAGATGACCTCACCAGCGCTTCCATATTTTACTGGAATACCCGATTTTTCTGATTTGCCAGCCAAGAAACCATAGCCGAAAGTTGTATATAAATAGTGCTGCAAGTTAGGGCCATAGTTTTCATGCGTAGTGTCTTCATCAACATGCTGTTCTAACAAAACCGTTTGCGCGTATCCAAAACGCACAAAACCCATTATACAAATTACCCCTATTAATCTCCTCGTTCTCATCCTTTAAAAATAATAGCTCCGTGTGTAACCCTTATAATGAACTCTCACAAGCTGTCCATCCTTAAACTCATCTAAATTCAACCGTATTGGATATTCCCCATCAACTGAAACTACATAGTAGCTATCTAAATACCCTTTTGTATTCTCTACGTGATAATAAATAATACTCTTTTCAAGAATCGAACTGTCCTGTGGAACCTTAATACTAAGCATAATTGCTCCCTGTTCAAATTCGAAAGTTGGAGATGTGTCTGCTTGTAATGTATCTAAAAAATAACCAGCGTTGGGTATTCCAAAACCGTGAGCATAATCATAATAAGGGTATAAATGACCTGATTTTTCGACCTCTGCATATAAATCCATCACTTTTAATGTTCTGTCGTTTTCAAGAACACATGCAGCAAACCCTGCAACCAAAGGTGCAGCAAACGAAGTTCCTTGGGAGATCGTTAAACCAGACTTTCCGTAAACAGCCACCTCTCCAAATGCAGTCACATTAGGTTTCATTCGCTTGTCAGATGTTGGACCATACGAACTAAAATCGATATGGTAATCTGTATTCGGATCAACACCACCTACTGTTAAAGCGCTATCGGCATCACCAGGAGTACCTATATACTTCCATGACTTATCGCCATCATTGCCAGCAGCACTTACCACTAACATACCTTTTGAAGCTGCTATATTTGCAGCCTTTGCCACCAAACTTTCATGGCCATTCATTTCCCAATTAAAATATCTACTATACGTATAAGCCAATGAACTATTAATTATATCCGCACCATTTTTATCTGCCCACTCAACTGCTTTAAGCCAATTTTGCTCTTCAGAAAATGGTTCTCGATGCGAGTTTTCTGTCCGGGCCAATAGAAAATCTGCGCCCGTTGCCATGCCAATCCGTTTTCCGTCCTTTTTACCTCCAATTACAGACAATACATTTGTACCGTGCGAATTGAATGCATAAACATTCTCCTTATTCTTAACAAAATCGTAGGTTGCAACAATTCCACCTCGTCTTCTGATGTGTTCAAAAGCGACACTCGTATTAACTGTTGGGAAACCTGCATCAAACACAGCTATTGTAATATCTTTTCCTGTTAGTTTCTCTCTTAGAAAATATTTTACTCCCATACGTTCTACTTGCTTTCGAAGTAGTTCTTCAGCGAATGATTTTTCAATCAGTGTATCAAACTGAGCTAGTCCATGTTTATATATGAGCATGGATCGAACGCTCTTAACAAATGGCAACTCTGTTATCGAATTAAGGTGATCCTCGGAGCAATATACCAAAACTCCATTAAACCATCTAGTTGCGTATCCCAAAGAATCGGAAAATGGTATAATTTGATTGACATAATTCTCACAAATTGGCAAATCACGCGAATCATATAGCGGCAAATCATGCTTAATTCTTCTTTGAATGGCATTTTCGTTAAAATATAGATAAGGATTAAATTCCGTGGCACATTTATCTTCGAAGAATACCCAATACGCATTTTGTCCCTTGGTATTTATACATACCGCTAACAGTAAATAGATAATTATTAGATGGAATTTTATATTTTGGGCAACCATTAGAATCAAAAGTACATTATTCGACTAATAGATTGATATGAAGATAGACCTAAGGAGTGATACCGTTACAAAGCCCTCAAAAAAAATGCTAGACGCAATGTACTTAGCACCCGTTGGTGATGATGTTTTTGAAGAAGATCCAACTGTTATTGAGCTGGAAAATACTTCAGCAAATATTTTTGGAAAAGAAGCAGGTATTTTTTGCCCGTCGGGAACGATGACTAACCAAATTGCTATTCGTTTGCACACTCAACCAGGAAGTGAAGTAATTTGTGACAAACTATCTCATATATACAATTATGAAGGTGGTGGCATTGCTTTGAATTCACTTTCTTCTGTAAAACTTTTAGAAGGAGATGGTGGTCGATTTACGGCTGATGATGTGCTAAAAAGCATTCAACCAGATGATATTCATGCACCCATTACATCTTTAGTTTCAATTGAAAATACAAGTAATAAAGGCGGAGGGTGCTGTTATGACTTGAAAGAAATTGAAAAAATAGCTGCCGTTTGTAAAGACAAGAATTTACCTCTTCATTTAGATGGTGCAAGGATTTTCAATGCGCTTATTGCTAAAAATGAACGTGGCACTGAACATGGAAAACATTTAGATACTATCTCAATTTGTTTATCTAAAGGATTGGGCGCACCAATTGGGTCTGTTCTTTTAGGAAGCAAAGAACATATTCATAAAGCCAGAAGAATACGTAAAGTTCTAGGTGGTGGAATGAGACAAGTCGGTGGCATAGCTGCTGCTGGACTCTATGCTTTAAAAAATAACGTAGACCGTTTAGTCGAAGACCATAATAGAGCGAAACAACTTGCTAACGTGCTGAAAACGTGCTCATTTGTAAAAGGACTATTGCCCGTCGAAACAAATATTCTTGTTTTTGACCTTAACGATGACATTAAACAGGAAGACTTCCTGCAAAAATTAAAAAAGCTAGATATACTTGCGGTTGGGTTCGGGCATCAACGTATTCGCTTTGTAACACACCTAGATTTCGAAGATTCTCAAATGGATAAATTAACAAGGGTGTTGAAAGAATACTAGTCTAGCACCTCGGAAATAGGCTTACCAATGTTTCCATTAGGAAAAGAAATGTCTAGCATAATACTAACTGTAGATGCAATATCTGTAATGTACATTTCACGAGTTGTACTCCCTTTTTTAATTCCTGCACCGTACCAAAGCATTGGAACGTGAGTGTCATAAGTATAAGCGGAACCATGAGTAGTTCCTGTTGGGCCGTAATAGATCCATCCTGGTTCCAATGCAATAGCAACATTTCCTGACCGTTTCTGGTTATACCCTAATTGAATTAAAGACATTGGTTTTCCTCCTTTTCCTGTAATTAAGTCATTTGACGTATATGCATTCGACACTCCTTTAATAGTCATGGCATACCGCACCAATTCACGTTCTACTGATTCGATATCGATATCTTTTTCTAATAGTAATTCTGTATTTAAAAAGAACTGATAATTATTAAACGCTTTTATCCAATTACCTCCTCCATGCAATGCCGATAAGTAATTATTAGTATTATTCAGCACAGCAATTCCATTAAAGTAACCCGCTGGAATATTATTATCAAGTAATAAATTTGGAACACGCACTGCCCCATGGTCGGCAGTTAAGAATACGACATAGTTAGCTTCCCCTACTTGTTTATCCAATTCATTAAGTAAAGACGCAATGTCTTGATCGAGCCGTAAATAAGTATCTTGGTGCTCAACGGCTTGTGGACCAAATGTGTGACCAACGTAGTCAGTTGCGGAAAAACTAATCGCTAGAATATCTGTGTTATTATCCTTTCCAAGCAGCTCAGCTTTCAACGCTTCTTTAGCTAACTCCATTGTGATGGTATTTCCAAACGGGGTATTTCTAATTAAATTCCAATTTTGTGTTGTGCTAAATAAAGAATTAAGATCGTGAGGAAAAACTGCCTTTTGTTCTCCAAGCAACACCCCTTCATAGTTACTTATATCTGGTTCACTAAACGTATATTTTTCTATGTCCAAAAGCGTAGTCCACTGACCTGATAGGTATTCTTTCGCTTTTTCTGACTCATTGTATTTTATTACCCAACTTGGTAATTTTGAAACAAAAGCAGAACTTGAAATCCATTTTCCTGTTGCATCATCAAACCAATAAGACCCATTTGGCATGTGGCCTCCTGGTAAAACTGCACCTCTATCTTTTAAAGCTATTGAAATTACTTTCGACTCCATGTTTGTTAGCTTTAGTTCATCTGTAAATGTTGTTGTCAAATTTAAATGAGACGATTTTTTACCATTAATAGAAGTACTTCCAATTGTTGTTTGAGAGCTATCATCAACACAATAAATTAGCATGCCAGATTCTTTATCAAACCAATTATTAGAAATTATCCCATTAGTAGATGGTGTAGTTCCTGTATAAATTGCAGCATGGCCAGGTCCCGTGTATGTTGGCACATAATTATAGTGCATGTTTTTACAGTTATACCCATCATTAACTAATCGTTTAAAGCCATCTTCACCAAAATTATCCCAGTATTGATTAAGGTAATCATATCGCATTTGGTCTACCACAATGCCAACAATTAATTTTGGTTTTTGAGCCATGGAGTCTATACTTGCCATCATAACTAAACCTATTATTATTGCTTTTATTCTATACATGCCTTGCAATTAAAGTTAGTAATCCGAGGCAAAGTAAAATGCTTACCGCAATATTTAAACCAGCGAAAATAAGGTTCCCTGTTTTTATGAGTTGTAACGTTTCTAAACTAAATGTAGAAAACGTACTAAAGCCCCCGCAGAATCCAATTGCCATAAAAGGTTTTAACCAATCATTCCCTTCAAGTTTTGGCAAAATCACAGCAAGGGTAACACCTAATGCAATACAACTAAAAAGGTTCGATAATAGCGTTGCCAAAGGAAAAATAGTTTGTCCGAAGGTTACAACAAACTTTGAAATACCATAACGGCAAACACTCCCTATGCCTCCTCCAATAAAAATGGCTATCCAACTATTCATATGCAGCAAATTTAACAAACACTCTATAACATAAGAATCCACTAAGCGTTCCGAATGCTGCACCTCCAAAAACATCAGCTGGATAATGAACTCCCAAATAAATTCTTGAATAACCAACAATAGTGGCCCACATAAAAAGCTGAATTAAGGTACTCCTATCTTTCAATAATAAGGATAAAAGCATCGCTATTCCGAAAACATTTGCAGCATGTGAAGAAACAAAGCCGTGCAGCCCACCACATTTATCTACAACATGAACAAAGCTTTGAATCTCTACGTTGTGGCATGGCCTATAACGCTGAATCGTTTCTTTAACAAGGTGAAAGGAAATTAAATCTGTTATTGCAACACACGTGCCCAAGGCAACAATTGCCCATACGAACTGCTTTCTAGAAAGTGCTCTGTACAAGGAATAAATGAGCCAACCGTAAAAAGGAATCCAGAGAATATTACCAGACAACCAAGGCATGAGGTGATCGAAAAATGGAGAATGAAAACCGTTAAGTAAAAGAAAAAACTTGGTGTCTATATACTCTAACCAGTCAAACATTACTGTTTATTCAGTTGTTCCCAAATAAGATCTTTTAATTCAGCAATGCCTTGATTAACAATTGATGAGAAAAACACGCTCGGCACATCAGGCAATGAAGCCTTAATTTCTTCAATTAATTCTTCATCTAACATATCGCATTTCGAGATAGCCAGAATTCTTCTTTTGTCTAACAATTCTGGATTGAACTTCTCTAGCTCTCCAAGTAATATTTGATATTCCTTTTTAATGTCATCTGCATCGGCTGGAACCATAAAAAGCAGAGCCGAATTACGCTCTATATGCCTCAAAAAACGCAGCCCTAAACCATTTCCATCAGCTGCTCCTTCAATAATTCCCGGAATGTCTGCCATCACAAAAGATCTATGATCTCTGTACGAAACAATGCCAAGATTAGGGGTTAACGTGGTAAATGCATAATCAGCAATCTCTGGTTTAGCAGCGCTAACAACAGACAGTAAAGTTGATTTTCCTGCGTTTGGAAAACCCACCAAACCAATGTCTGCAAGTAATTTAAGTTCTAAAATTTTCCACCCTTCACTGCCTTCTTCTCCAGGTTGTGCATAACGCGGTGTTTGCAGTGTAGATGTTTTAAAATGCCAGTTACCCAATCCCCCTCGACCACCTTTCACTACTATTTTCTCCTCGCCATCATGGTTAATCTCAAACAATTGATCTCCCGTATCTGGGTCACGTACAATAGTTCCTAAAGGCACATCAAGAATCACATCATTACCATCTGCACCAGTACTTTTCTGTTTACTGCCGTTGACACCGTTTTCGGCCTTTACGTGCTTGCGGTACTTTAAATTCAATAGCGTCCACAATTGCTTGTTTCCTCTTAGGATTACATGCCCACCGCGCCCCCCATCACCACCATCAGGACCACCTTTTGGGACAAATTTCTCCCTTCTCATGTGGGCAGAACCAGAACCCCCATTACCCGATTTGCAGTTAATCTTTACGTAATCTACAAAATTTGATGAAGCCATTTATTAGTTCAATAAGTTGAGTTAAAAGTAACAAGGTTTAGTCTTGTAATTGCTCTATTGCAATACATAGACTATCAAAAATTGCTTCAACAGAACCAACGCCTTCGATTTCGAAAAGTTTGTCTTGCGATTTATAAAACCCTGCCACAGGCGCTGTGTCCTTGTTATAATTCTTAATTCTATTTTCAATAATGCCAATATCAGCATCATCTTTTCTTCCTGAAACTTCTGCTCGAGAAAGAAGCCTTTGCTTCAGTTCATCTTCTGAAACAACCAAAGACAACATCATGGTTACTCCGGTTCCTTTACCCCGTAAAAAAACATCTAAAGCTTCTGCTTGAGCTCTTGTTCTTGGAAAACCATCGTAAACAACTCCTTTTGCCTTAGGATATTTACTTACTTCCGATTCTAATATTTTAATGGTAATCTCGTCTGGCACAAGATTACCAGCATCAGAATAACTTTTTGCCAACTTGGCTAAATCTGATTCGGGATCTAACCCTCTGAATACATCTCCTGTCGAAATATGAACTAGCCCATATTTTTCAACTAATTTCTCCGATTGAGTCCCTTTTCCTGCTCCTGGAGGTCCAAATAATACAATGTTTAACATAGTTATCGATTTATGTAATTGAGTTTTGCTTATTAATCTACTATATAAATATCTTCAAGATTCCTCCCAAATCCGTCATAGTCGAGCCCATATCCTACTAAAAACTCATTACCAACTTCCATAGCCACATAGTCTATTGGGGCATCTTTAGTATATGCTTTTGGCTTAAATAATAGCGTTGCGATTTTAATCTGTGAAGGACTTTGCCGACTTAATTGATCCAAAAGTGCTACTATGGTCTCGCCAGTGTCCACTATATCTTCAATAATAACCACCTCTCGATTGTTAATGTTATGGTTTAATCCTATTAGAGATTTTACACTTCCTGTTGATTTAGTCCCTTCATACGAAGCCACTTTAACAAAAGCAATTTCACATGCAACATTTACCTTTTTCAGCAAATCGGAAGCGAACATAAAAGCGCCATTAAGAACAACAACGAATACTGGATTTTTCTTCTTATAGTCTTCATTAATTCTATCTGCCACTTTCAGTACCTTCTCGTGAATGGCATCGCAGAAAATATGTTTTCTAAAACTTTTATCCTTAATCTGCACTTTATCCATTTTTTCGGCCTTTGCGCGAATTTACTAATAACCTACCAACAGGGCATAGTGTTTTACAAAAAGTCGAGAATTAAATTTGCGGAATGAATTTCTTGCGTTTATTTTTGCACCAAAAAATGAATATTATGAAGCCACTTGTTAGCATTATTATGGGAAGTACATCGGATTATCCGGTGATGGAGAAGACAGCTAAATTTTTAGATGAAATGGAAATTCCATTTGAGATTAATGCGCTCTCAGCGCATCGTACACCTGAAAAGGTGGAGGCTTTTGCAAAAAGCGCTGCTGACAATGGAATCAAAGTAATAATTGCTGCTGCTGGAATGGCCGCTCATTTGCCAGGTGTTATTTCTGCCATGACTCCTCTCCCTGTTATTGGTGTACCAATTAAAGCTAGCTTGGATGGACTTGATGCTTTGTTGGCAATCGTTCAAATGCCTCCTGGAATACCCGTTGCAACAGTTGGAATTAATGGCTCTTTAAATGCAGGTATTCTAGCTGCACAGATAATTTCTGCAGGCGATGAAGCTTTGTTTGCGAAAACAATTGCCTACAAAGAGAACTTAAAAACTAAGATTGTGAAAGCTAATGAAGAATTAGCTCAGCATGAATTTAAGTATAGAGTAGTTTAAATATAGATAGTATTTAAGAAAAATATTCTGATCTTTATAACAACACGCTAGAATGACAAGAAGAACGGGATAAATTATAGAACACTAAAATTCAAGTCTATAACTAATATTTGGGAAAAAACTTGAGGAAGGAATTGTTACTTCTTGATCTAAAACAGAATCGTATTCACGATATATTGCATTCCCATTAGCAAAAATATTTTTAAGTTGCAACGACCATAGTGCACTCCGTTTCTTTTTATTGGTTTTATATGTAATTGTCAAATCTAGAAACACGAGCGGATTGTCTCGGTCCGAGTATGCAACGGATTCGTTTAGCACAGTTTCCTGAATTAACCTTGATTCAACTATGTTGATGGGAGTATAGGGCTGCCCACCGATAAGAGCTAAATTGGTATTCCAGCCTAGGTAATTATGTGCGCTCTTACCTACTTCGTATTCCTTCCCTAGTAGAAATTTAATGGTATAACCTAAATCATATTCCGTACTTCTTACTATTTCATCTCCAGCAGTATAAAATGATCGCACAAAACTCGAGTTAATCATATAATATAATCCGTTTTCTTCAAAGCGTTCTATACCGAAATCAATTCCATAGTTAGTCCCAGTTCCTTTATTTTCGAGCTCTCTCATATCATCCAATTCATTTAAGTTAATAGTAGAAAACGTACCCCCAACTTCAACTGGCACATCTTTTAGTGATTGGTAATACGCCTCTAATGTTAGTCTGTGATTCTTGAACAACTTCGATTTAAAACTTCCTATAAAGTGGTCTGCTGTAATCAATTTCAGATCCTTGTTTGGATAAATTGTACTCCCGTCAACTTCACTAAGTTGATACAAGTAAGTGGCGAAATGATCCGCTTGGCTATGCTTTCCGTAGGCAATCGAAATCTTATTTTTTTCATTAATTTGATATTGAATCCCGGCTCTAGGTTCAATCTTATAATCATTGTTTACACTATAATACATGCTATGAAGGCCTAGGTTAACAATCCACTTTTCCGACAAAGTAAAATTGGAATTGGTAAAAGCTTTTAAAGTAATTGAACTGCCCGAACCAAAAACTAAAGTATCTAACTGACTAGTTAGTTGGTTCTGTTTTATGGCCCTCCAATCGTGAATTGAATAATTTAGAGATGTCCCTGTTTTATTACTGTGGCTCTTCCCGAATTTATGCTTAAAAGATGTGGCAAAAGTGACTGGCACAGACTTGTACTCGTTTATCTCTCTGGTTTGTAAAACAAGGTTGTTTTGCAAATAATCTTTGTTGTCAAACTGATTCACAACCCCAGCCAATAGGGTTGCACTGTAAACCGACTTATTACCAACTAACGTTTTGTAGTTAGTTCCTATCGTTGCCATTTTGCTGCCTAAGTTAAGCTGGTTTCTATCTAAATCTTGCTCCCATTTAGCGGAATCACTAATTGCGATTCTTGCCCTATCGCTCATGCCTGCCATGCTAAACACTTTGAGGTTTCCTTTTTTAGAAACAGGGAAATTGAGATTAAAAGATAGATCTGAATACGTTGGCTGGGTTGGATACCCAATCAAACGAGCCAGCCCTACAACGGCATATCTGTAGTTTACTATATAAGACGAGCCCTTATTTTTATTTATTGGCCCTTCGGTGGCTATATCGATACCTAGAGTCCCAATTTTAAACGTATGCGACCTCTCTTTTGTTGAGCCTTCCCTAAAATTTACATCTAAAACTCCTCCTGTTGCGTTACCATATTCAGCTGGAAATGCCCCAGTAAAAAAATCGCTTTTGCCCATTACTTGCATGCTGAAAATAGTAAACGTGCCACCAGAGCTTCCTATTCGAGAAAAATGAGTTGGATTGGGCAGTTCAACACCTTCCATTTGGTATTTAAACCCTCTGGGTGAATTACCACGGATAGAAATAAAATTAGCTGAAAACCCAGAGTAAGAAGTTACGCCTGGCAGTAAACCAGCAACACGAGCTGGATCATCGAGCGAACCTGCCAGCTTTCTTGCGTCATCTGCATCAATAGAATAAGAACTAAGTAAAGCCATTTTATTATTTGCTATACCTCTATCTTTTTCTGGAAGTACTTCCAATTCTTTCATTTGTATGAAAGAAAAATCGAGATTACCCTTAATTACAGTCGGTTTACTTGCCGTAACCTCAATACTGGGTAAAGTATAGGGTGTGTAGGATAAATGTGAAAATGAAATTTCATATTGACCTATTTCTACATCACTAAAAATGAAATTTCCGAAACTATCTGTTGTTGTCTGAGTAACAGATTGATTATGTTGAACTAGAGTAACATGCACATCTGCCACAGGTTTTTCGGTAAAGTTTTCAAGCACTTTACCATAAATATCTTGCTTTTGAGCAAAGCCAAAAAAGCCCCATAAAACAAAAATAAATATTGTCGAGTTGCGCACTATGCAAAAATGAATCTTGCTAAGTTTTATTTTGTCATAGAATTGTCATAAACAAAATGATAATTATCACCAAATCCGTATTCAAAATCTGAAACAGGAATCAATTAAAATTTACCAAAAGTAACTGGCGACCAAAACGTGTAAATTATTCATTATAATAGTTGTATTACCATAGTAAAGGTCAACTATTGCCAAGAAGCGTTTCTAATCCTTTCTATTGTTCAAGTAGTTATCCCAACGATCTAATACATTTTGAAACCCTTGAGGTAATTCCGAATCAAACTCTAATCGCTCATTTGTTATAGGGTGGTCAACTGCAAGTGTTTTTGCGTGAAGTGCCTGCCCCGGAATTTCTTTAAATGTGTTGTGAACGAACTGTTTGTATTTAGTAAAAGTTGTTCCTTTCAAAATTTTATCCCCACCGTATGATTCGTCATTAAAAAGTGGGTGGCCAATAAATTTAAAATGTGCCCTAATTTGATGAGTTCTGCCCGTTTCTAGTTTACACTCAACTAGTGTTACATAGCCAAACCGTTTTAAAACTTTAAAATTGGTAGCCGCTTCTTTACCAAAATCTCCTTCTGGAAACACTTGCATCACCTTTCGATTTTTCAAACTTCTACCTATATGACCTTCTATTCTGCCATCATTTACCTCAATATCTCCCCAAACCAGTGCCCAGTATCTTCTATCCGATGTTCTGCTAGAGAATTGTTTTGATAAATGCGTAATTGCTTCTTCTGTTTTAGCAACTACCATAATTCCAGTAGTAAACTTATCTAAACGATGAACAATACCTGGTCGGTCATTAAAATTGCCCCGTTGTGGTAAATTCTTGAAATGAAACATGAGCGCATTTACCAATGTTCCGGTAAAGTTCCCGTGCCCCGGATGCACGACCATGCCAGCATATTTATTAACCATTAACATCTGATCGTCTTCGTAAATAACGTTGATTGGAATGTCCTCGGGATTAATTTCAATAATCCGTTTTGGGGGCATTTTTAGTTCTATCTCATCGTCTGGTCGAACTTTGTAATTTGCCTTAACCACCTCTCCATTTACAGAAACAAAACCATCTTTAATTCCTGCTTGAATCTTACTTCGAGTCGTGTTTGGAATACGGTCAATCAAGAATTTATCGAGGCGCAACAATTTCTGATTTGGATCTCCTTTAATGTTGATTATCTCAAGTTCCTCTTCCCCTTCTTCAACATCGTCCAGTTCGTCATTCATTATCTAGCAATAATCAATTTGTAATCTTCCGTACCTTGACCAATCGTTGTTAAACGAACAAAATAAATACCCCTGTCGAATTGAGAAACATCAATAGTGATTTCATTACTAAGCTTACTCTCCGAATAAACAATTTGTCCCGTCAGGTTCATCAATTGCATATTGGCGCGTTCTGCACCACGAATTGTAATTGAGTGCTTGGCTGGATTAGGATAAATTTTTGCTACAGACAACTCATCTGTCTCTTCAACCGAGGTAGAGTATATCTGACCCAAATCTACTTTACCAAAGTCTGGCCGCATCATCAAGCTACCCGTAAATGTCGTTGGCTCCCAGTTACCATCTACATTATAAAACAGATTGGATTGGGACTCATTATTCATATCAAACCCTATGTAGAGTTTATCATTTAGGCTTTGCTCATATCCAATAAAAAACTTACCTGCTGGAATAATGGTTTCTCTATCAATGTAAAAACGCATAAAACGAACAGGCAAAGTATCTCCCACATATATAGTATCTCTTGGGTAACCAACATACAAAGTATCATTTGGCTTACCGTTTACCTCATTCCAAATCATAACTTTTATGGAGTTATCTGATAGCGCGAACATTTCAGGAAAATGTATTAACAATGACTGAATGGTATCTGCTTCCTCTAATTCAAAACCATATGCTAATTGTGACCCTGCTCCTATTATTGTATATGCCCGCTCAGGACTGCCATCATCATAAGAATAGTAGGAACTAAATAATTGTCGGTGCCTTACTGTGTCGTTATTAAAGTTTTGCTCTTGACCAAAAATTGTGTTCGAATGAGTTGCATAAACTATTTCGAATTCTCTTTTATTATCATTATCACTTGGAAAAGTAAAACTATAAGGACTTGAATTAACCGCAAAGTTTACTGCTTTAGTCGTTTCTGGGGTGAAATTTGGAAAAAACCCTAACGATACTGTTGAACTAAATATCTCGTTATCATCTTTCAAATCAATTATTTGATACGTGTTTTCCCCTGATAAATCTATTGCGCTTCGATTTGTAACTACAAAATCAAATGAAGCTTTGGTATAAGCAGCAGGGGCAGCCAAATATTGTTGCCACGGCATGGAACTATATATATTTAGCAAACCAACATCAATACTTTTAAATCCCAAATCTGAACTGGTTTCTACCCCCGCAGTTCTATTATCATTCAAGTAAACGTAATCAATATTCCATTGATCTAGACTCCCAGATAAAGTTCCATAATTTTTAAATCTAAATTTAAATCCCTTCGCTAACCTGTCACCCGACAATGAAAGTGAAACGAATTGAAACTCAGGAACTGTTCCGTTAACAATAGCCGCAGAATCTGATATTCCAGTCCAAGCGTGAACCCACCTCGCAGAATCTGCTATATAAAATTCTAGCACTAACGAATCCTCCTCTTCTGGTTGATTACCTAATCCTTGCTGTTGATAATAAAAACTAAGTACAACATCTGTTTTACCCTCCAAATTAATGGGTTTCGAGGTAAGATAATCTCCTATTCCATAACTATTATCTTGTGTCATATCATACGCATGGCCCAATGAGTCAATACCATCAAAGGTTGCAACACCAATAGTCGGAGCGCCAATATGAAATGTATTATTAATAAATACATCGTTGTCTATCCAAAGAGATGTGCTATCGTACGCTACATAAACTGGTTCTATTGCATTAACAAAAATAGTGTCTTGAATCAGTTGTACCGTATCGACAATCATTCCATTTGAAAAATAATAATTATTGTTATCCCAATAAGTACCTATTACCCAAGAGTTTGTACTGTCTGGATTGAATTCCTCAATAGTCAAGGCTTGGTTGGGCAAAGTATCTATAGAGCCCATAATAACACTATAATAAAAAGAGTAGGTTGTATCAAAACTTAACATGACCGTATCGAAAATTGCTCCATTTAATCTATACTTCGCATAGGTTGTATCTACGAAGCTTAGTTTACCAGTATTTCCATACCTATGAAGCTTAACAGAAGAAAAATCATCTAAAAAAGGAAGTTCTAAGGTGTCTATTAGGTAGGTAATATCTATCCCCTCATACCTTTTTTGAAGTGGCTTTACCTCTTTTTGAATACTCGAATTAGTTCTCAGATAATGCAACTCCTCCTGCCCCATAACAGGCAAACATGAAATAACGAGTATAACTAAACTTATATACCTCAACTATTTGGTAATTGTATCCGTTGCTAATGAATCATTAACGATAATAACCGATGCCCATTTAGTAGAGTCTGCTGTTCTCCAAACATCGATACTTCCTCCTAAATTTATTGCCGCACTAGAGTTATATTCGGGAAATTGCCGAAAAATTCTAGCGTTAGCTGAGTCCTTAGCTGTAGCGCATAAATCACACTGATTTACTCCAAAAGAAAGACTTTTCTCTCTCATCAACAACTTGGCAACTTCTTCTGTTAACCCAAGTAATGGAGGAATGGAAACCATAACATCAGACTCTCCAATACCAACAACAATATCTATTTTAGTATTTTTAGCAACCTTTATTTTTCCAATTACTTCTTTACCTTTAATCTCCAAACGAATTACACAATCGGTGCAGGTACTTGGCTCAGGAATCACATTGCCAATCCTTAACCCCTTCGATTCTATTATTCCATATGCAATTCGAGAGGTAACATCTTTTAATTCGGGTAGCTCAATTAATGGTGGTAATATTCTAGATACTGTTAAATAAATTTTTCGATCTTTTTTTACCTGAGAATCAGGTTTTGGGTTTTGCTCTAGTACAGCACCTTTTGGTGCGTTTGGCTTATAAACGGAGTCGATAATTTTATAACCTAAATTGTATTCTGAAGCAAATACTTCAATTTCGGCTATCTTTTTTCCACTAAAGTCAGGGACGGTAATCGACTCTCCATGAAGCGTATAAGAATCTAAATACTTAAAAACGCCCCATAAACCGCTACCTGTAATTAACCCTGCTATGATTAAGTGACCAATAAACCTCTTACTAAATAAAAACTTGATAAAATCAATCATGTTTGACCATTGTAATCCCTAATAACGCAAATAAATAGAAAAATTATGTATCGATTACAATTAACGACAAAATGTTGATTAATTGGTCTACCCATTATCGAAACCCTCCCCTCGATATAAGTATCTTTACAGATTAGATAGAACCATACATGAAAAAAAACATTGCAGTGGTAACAGGAGGGTTTTCAGGCGAAGCCAAAATTTCACTTAAAAGTGCTGAAACCGTATTGAAGCATATTGATAAAACCAAATACGAACCTTATAAAGCCTTAATCCTTAAAGACAGATGGTATGTAAAACAAGAAGCTACTGAATATGCAATTGACAAAAACGATTTTTCTATTCAACAAAATGGTAAAAAAATCTCGTTCGATGGAGTATTTGTTATTCTCCACGGTACACCTGGTGAAGATGGAAAAATACAAGGCTATTTCGATATGATTGATATGCCTTATACCAGCTGCGGGGCAACCACTTCTTCATTGACTTTTAACAAAGCCATTTGCAATCGGTTACTCAGTACTTATGATATTAATGTTGCAAAATCAATATTATCTTATCGCGATAACCCTGTTGATATGGAATCGATTCTTGACAAAATTGGCACGCCCTGCTTTGTTAAACCTAATAATGGCGGATCTAGTATTGGTATTTCAAAAGTAAATACACCAGAGCATTTATCAGGTGCTATTCAAAAAGCTTTTAACGAAGATTCTGAAATTATTATAGAAACATTTATAGAAGGAACAGAAATTACTTGTGGTGTTCTCTCCAAAAACAATAAACCAAAAGCTTTAGCGATTACTGAAATAGTTTGCGAAAATGAATTCTTCGATTTTGAAGCGAAATACAACGACCACAAAACACAGGAAATTACTCCGGCAAGAATTGATAACAAAACCTACCAAAATTGTCTTACCCTTTCCGAGTTTATATACGAAACACTAAAGTGCAAAGGCATGATTCGTATCGATTACATGGTTTCTGACAAAAAATTATTTGTTATTGAAGTGAATACAATTCCAGGCTTAACAGCAGCCAGTCTATTGCCGCAGCAGGCAGAACAAGCAGGAATCTCAATAAAGGAGATGTTCTCGCATGTAATTGAAACGATGTTTTAGAACCTAATCTTTAACAAGCGATAATATACCTAATATTCATACTTTTGCCACCTTAAGATAAAAGGCGCACATGAAGATTTCATACAACTGGCTGAAGGAATATTTACCCATCGATTTAGAACCGAAAAAAGTTTCGCAATTATTGACAGATTGTGGCCTAGAGGTAGAAGGTGAAGAAATGTTTCAATCCGTTAAAGGAGGATTAGAAGGTCTTATTATTGGAGAAGTTCTTACTAAAGAAAAACATCCAGATGCTGATCGTTTAAATCTTACAACAGTAGACATTGGCTCTGGTATACCTGCGAATATTGTATGTGGGGCACCAAATGTAGATGTTGGTCAGAAAGTGGTTGTGGCTCCCGTTGGCGCTACTATACATCCCATTGAAGGTGAGGGTTTTAAAATGAAAAAAGCCAAAATCAGAGGTCAGCTATCCGAAGGGATGATTTGCGGAGAAGATGAAATCGGTCTTGGTGTTGGCCATGACGGGATAATGGTTTTAGACAATTCTGCAATTGCTGGAACTATAGCCAGCAAATATTTCGAAGTTGAAACTGATACAATTTTTGAAATTGGATTAACTCCCAACCGCGCAGATGGGATGTCTCACTATGGTGTCGCAAGAGATTTACGCGCTGTATTGGTGAATTTTGGCGAAGAACCGATATTGAAAGCTCCAGCGACTAATTCTTTCCAAAAGGATAATGATAATTTATTAATCAACATCGAAGTTAAAAATGAAGAAGCATGTCCAAGATATGCCGGTGTTACTCTTAGCGGGATTAAGGTTAGCGAATCTCCAAAATGGTTGCAAAATAGGTTGAACTCCATCGGGCTAAAACCTATAAACAACATTGTAGATGTTACCAATTTTGTATTGCACGAATTAGGGCAACCACTTCACGCTTTTGACGCAGATAAAATAACAAGTAAGAAAGTGGTGGTTCAAACACTTGATGCAAAAACCAAGTTCACAACACTTGACGACCAAGAAAAAGAACTACACGAAAATGACTTAATGATTTGCAACGATGATGAGCCGATGTGTATCGCGGGAGTTTTTGGAGGGCTTGTATCTGGAGTTTCCAATTCAACAACAAATATCTTTTTAGAAAGCGCATACTTTAATCCCGTTTCTACACGAAAAACAGCTAAACGTCATGGGTTGAATACCGATGCATCTTTTCGGTTCGAAAGAGGTATTGATCCTAACATTACAGTTGAAGCTCTGCAACGCGCTTCTCTGCTAATTAAAGAGGTTGCTGGCGGCTCAATAAGTTCAGATATCACTGACTTATATCCTAACCCAATTGAACATTTCAAATTTGAATTTTCAATATTGAACTGTAACAGATTAATCGGAAAAGAAATTGGTTCTGATAAAATTAAATCAATTTTAACTTCTTTGGATATTGAAATTACAGACGAGTCAGACGACACATTATGGCTATCTGTTCCACCTTACCGAGTTGACGTTCAGCGTGAAGTTGACGTTATTGAAGAAGTTCTCCGAATTTATGGTTACAACAATATTGAAATGCCAAAAAATGTAACCTCATCATTGAGCTATGCTCCCAATCCTGATTTGGAAAAAGTGCAAAACACGGTTTCAAACCTACTGTCCAACAATGGCTATAACGAAATAATGAATAACTCCTTAACTAAAGGTGATTGGTACGAAAACGACAATAAAGTAGTTATGTTAAATCCTTTGAGTTCGGAGCTCGATGTAATGCGACAAACACTACTTTTCGGAGGACTAGAGAATGTTATTAGAAATATCAACCATAAAAGAGCCGATTTAAAACTATTTGAATTCGGAAATATATATTTCAAAAACGAAAATAAATACGAGCAAGAAAAGAATTTAGTTCTATTTGTTACTGGAAAAAATGAGTCAGAAAGCTGGAACTCTTCAAAAGAATATTCTAGTCTTTTTTCTATCAAACAGGCTGTTGATGGGATATTGGGGAAATTAGGGATTGACAAACCTGGCGTAGCATCAAAAGAAACGGAAATTTCCCAATTTCAGTATGGTCTCTCCTATTCCATCACAAATAAAACTGTAGTAGACTTCGGTTCCATAAAACCTGAAATTCTTGGCAAGTTGAACATTGATCAAGAAGTGTATTATGCTTGCTTTAATTGGGACAATGTAGTTTCCTTATTAAAAATGAACAAGGTCGTTTACAAACCACTCGCCAAATTCCCATCAGTAAGAAGAGATTTATCATTGTTGTTAGATAAGGGCGTTTCATTCGCCCAACTGTCTAACCTTGCAAAAAAATCCGAACGAAAACTACTTAAAAAGGTAGGCTTGTTTGATGTTTATCAAGGAAAAAATCTTGATGCGGATAAGAAATCGTACGCATTAAATTTCACTTTGCAAGACGAGTACAAAACGTTGAGTGACAAAGAAATTGATAAAGTGATGAACAAAATTCAGCAAGCTTTCGAAAAGGAAGTTGGAGCTCAACTGAGATAAATGACTAAAATTCCTAACCTAAAACTAAGTGGCTTAGAGCCACTAGAAGTAACTGAGCTAACTAACTTTATTAATGTTGGTGAGAGAACCAATGTAACTGGTTCTAGAAAGTTCTTACGTCTTATCAAAGAAGACAATTACGAAGAAGCACTTTCCGTTGCTGTAAATCAAGTGCGCGGTGGAGCGCAAATACTTGACGTAAACATGGACGAAGGAATGCTCGATGGCAAAGAGGCGATGGTCAAGTTCTTAAACTTGATTGCAGCAGAACCTGAGATTTGTAGAATCCCTATTATGATTGACTCTTCTAAGTGGGAGATTATTGAAGCCGGATTGCAGTGCGCGCAAGGAAAATGTGTCGTAAATTCAATTAGTCTTAAAGGTGGTGAAGAAGAATTTATTCGTCAAGCGAAGCTTATAAAAAGATATGGTGCTGCTGCAATTGTTATGGCTTTTGACGAAGACGGGCAAGCCGATAGTTATGGGCGAAGAACAGAGATTTGCAAGCGTTCTTATGATGTTTTAGTTGACAAAGTCGGGTTTCCCTGCCAAGACATTATTTTCGATCCTAATATTTTTCCTGTAGCAACGGGTATCGAAGAGCATAACAACAATGCTTTAGACTTTTTTAATGCAACCAAGTGGATAACCGAGAACCTTCCTGGAGCTAAAATTAGTGGTGGTGTGAGTAATGTTTCTTTCTCTTTTCGAGGCAACAATACTGTTCGTGAAGCTATGCATTCCGCTTTTTTGTACCACGCTATTAAAAACGGAATGACCATGGGGATAGTAAACCCTGCCATGCTTGAGGTGTATGACAACATTCCCAAAGATTTATTAGAGCGAGTTGAAGATGTGTTACTTAACCGCAGAGATGACTCAACAGAAAGATTACTTGAATTTGCTGAAACAGTAAGGGGTGATAAAAAAATTGAAGTTATTGACGAAGAGTGGAGAAAACAACCTGTTTCAAAACGATTAGAGCATGCCTTAGTAAAGGGACTGGTAGATTTCATTGTCGAAGACACAGAAGAAGCAAGACTCCAACATGACAAACCGATTCAGGTAATTGAGGGACCTCTAATGGCTGGAATGAATGTCGTTGGTGACTTATTCGGTGCTGGAAAAATGTTCTTACCCCAAGTGGTAAAAAGTGCACGAGTAATGAAAAAGGCCGTTGCACATTTACAACCATTTATTGAAGCTGAAAAAGATGGAAAAGCAGAATCTGCTGGTAAAGTTCTTATGGCCACAGTCAAAGGTGATGTGCATGATATAGGTAAAAATATCGTAGCAGTTGTTTTAGGGTGTAACAACTATGAAGTGATCGATATTGGTGTTATGGTTCCCGCTGAAAGAATTTTGGAAGTAGCAAAAGAAGAAAACGTGGATGTTATCGGATTAAGTGGCCTAATTACTCCTTCACTTGATGAAATGGAGCATGTTGCGCGCGAAATGAACATTGCAGAATTCAACATTCCTCTTATGATTGGCGGTGCAACTACTTCGAGAGTTCATACTGCTGTAAAAATTGAAAAACACTACGAGCACGCGCAAACAGTACATGTTCTTGATGCATCTAGAGCCGTTACAGTAGTGGAGAGTTTATTAGGGTCAAAAAAAGAAAAATATGTTGCAGATATTAAAGCTGAGTATTCGCACCTAAGAGAGGTCCACACTAAAAAGAAATTGGCTAAAAAGCTGGTTAATATTGAGGATGCAAGGTCAAATCATTTTCCAATAGGTTTTAAGCAAGATGACATAACCAAGCCAAATTTCACCGGCGTTAAAGCTTTCAACTCATATTGTTTGAAAGAGATTGAAGCTTATATCGATTGGACGCCTTTTTTCCAAACATGGGAACTGGCTGGCCGTTATCCGAATATCCTAAAAGATGAAGTAGTTGGAGAAGAAGCCACTCAGTTATTTACAGACGCAAAAAAATTACTACATACTATAGTTGAAGAAAATTGGCTCACAGCTAATGGCGTGATTGGGATTTGGCCTGCGAATACCTCGGGAGATGATATAGAAATCTATACCGATGATTCTCGAAAAGAAGTGTTAAATGTGGTTCATACTCTTCGTCAACAAACTAAAAAAGCAAAGGGAGCTTACAACATGGCGCTATCCGATTTTATCGCCCCCAAAGAAACACGCATTGCTGATTACTTTGGAGGATTTGCCGTTACTACTGGAATAGGAATCGATGAACATGTTACTCGATTCGAAGCTGACCATGACGATTACAACTCTATTATGCTTAAAGCTTTAGCCGACAGATTAGCCGAAGCTTTCGCAGAATTGATGCATGAGAAGGTAAGAAAAGAGCTCTGGGGATATGAATCAACCGAAAAGCTATCTAAGGAAGATTTAATAAAAGAATCTTATCAAGGAATTAGACCGGCACCAGGATATCCAGCTTGCCCGGACCATACTGAAAAGTTGACGCTTTTTAAACTACTTGACGCTGAAAAAAATACGAAAATTAAGTTAACAGAAAGTCTAGCGATGGTGCCTACAGCAGCCGTTAGCGGTTTCTATTTTGGGCATCCTCAGTCTAAATATTTTGGTTTAGGAAAAATCCAAAAAGATCAAATGAACGATTATGCCCAACGCAAAAAAATGAGTTTGGATAAAGCTGAAAAATGGCTCTCACCCAACCTTATTTACAGATAAATCGTTTCGTTGATCAAGTAATAGTTGATAATTCAACTGGTAATTAATGGTATAGAAATGTAATTTTATACTTTTACGTAAATTCTATTATTATGAAGTACAAAAATATTGCGGCTGCAGCCCTAATTTTATTTATGGCAGGGTGCGTTAAGGATAGCTTTAATCTCAACAAACTGAAGAAAACAGAGTACAATCCTACGGTTGCCGCACCTTTGGTTTTCACTTCCCTTACGCTTGATCAAATATTGAAGCAAAACGAATCGGATTTAATTAACGTTGATGGCGATGGTTTCATTAGTCTTATTTACAGAAGCTCTTTATTTTCTTCCACTGCCGAAGATTTAATAATAATTTCAGACCAGAGTTATAGTCAAACAGTAAGCCCAGGATTAGGACCGGCTCCATTACCAAATGGAAACACCCTAAACTATCCTGAAACTCAAACATTGACGTTCGCAGCAGCGCCAAATCAACTAGATTCAATAATGCTTAAAGGCGGAAGTCTTGATATTACATCTAATTCTGGATTCGATGCGACATTAGATATTATAATGACCATACCTGGAGCAACGATTGGTGGAATTCCTTTTAGTCAAACGATTAACATTGCTGCTAATTCAAGCGACAACTCTTCTTTTAGTTTAAGCAATTACAAGTTTGACCTTACGAACGGTGGCACTAATACGAATGAATTTCAAGTAGTTTTTGACTTAACTTTAACTGGTAATGGGGGGACTATAAATACGACTGATCAATTAGATATTGACTTAACAATTTCTAATCTACAATTCAGTAAACTTTTTGGAGTTGTTGATATTAGTAACATCGCACCTCAAGAGGACACTGTAGCTATTACGTTATTTAATTCAGCTTCGGGTATTGGAGATTTTACAATATTCAATCCTGAAGTTAGATTATATACTGAAAACTCTTTTGGGACAACTATTGAGGCTTCGTTCAACAGAATGGAAGGAATTAATACCATTAGCGGTGTAACATATGATTTATCTGTCTCTGGCGCCCTGCCAACTCCTTGGACTATTTCTGGACCATCATATAGTCAGATGGGTCAAACTATCGATGATTCACTTATTATTAACGGCAGTGACATTGTTGATATGATTAATGATCAACCAAAATTCTTTGTGTATGACATTGGAGCTTCTACCCCTTCTGCCGCAAGTCAACTATTTGTTTTAGACACTAGCAGCATAAAATTCGATGCAGAAATTGAATTGCCCATGCATGGAACCATTAAAAACTTTACGATGATTGATACGGTTGGTTTGGATTTAGGAATGGACGCTGTTGTAGACTTAACACTTACAACAAGGATTCGAAACGGATTTCCATTAGAATTCGATATTACTTTTTACTCTCTAGAATGGGATGATGTTAACAAAGTTTATAACCTAACAGACAGCGCCTATACCGGTAGTAATATCCTTGTTGCTGAATCTGGTGCAATAGACGGCAACGGCCGAGTTACAACGCAAGTTGAAACTCAAACAGATATCGTCATGAATGAAACTCAAACAAGAAATTTTGCCAACGCAAGTAGAATGATAATTAAAGCCGTAGCTTCAACATCAAACAACGGTACGACCAATGTCAAGTTTTATAATGACTACGAACTCGAATTTAAAATTGGCGCTATCGCTGAAGTATTAACTGAATTTTAATAGCAATTATGAAAACTAAACACGTACTCCTGTTTTTTGCATTTGCTTACTTTTTAAGCGATGTCTTTGCTCAGCAAAATTTCACCATGTATACAATGCCTTACATTCAGCAAAGGTCTCAATCAAATCCTGCCCTTACGCCTCACTCCGACATGCACATCGGCTTACCAGTGCTTTCGTCAACGTACTTCAGTTTTGGGAATACTGGCTTTAAATATACAGACCTTATTCGCAGCGACACAGATGATTCGCTATATCTCGACTTAGATTACGTATTAACCAAAATGGCCGATAAAAACTATTTGAGTGCTTCTTTTGCCGCTGATTATTTCACTTTTGGCAAAAGAATTGATGACCATCATTATTTCAATTTGAGTATAAGTGAAAAATTCCTTGCGAGATTTACTTATCCTAAAGACTTTTTTGAGTTTGGGATTAATGGGAATTACCCGAGCATTGGAGAAACATTAAACTTTAACTTTGGGCTTGATGTTGCTCATTATAGAGAATTTGGGCTTGGTTACGCTTGGTCTTCAGAAAACGACCATTTCGAATGGGGTATTAAACTAAAATATATCAACGGCATATCAAATTTTGAAACAGGCAAATTTGATATACTCTTACATACCGATCCTGATGATGTATATACACTAACAACTAGTGGCGACATCGAACTCAATTCATCTGGGGTCGATAATGGTCTCCCTGCCTATTCTAATGGATTTCCTAAACTTACCAAAAATCACGGGGCAGCAATCGATTTGGGATTTGAATATAACTTCCATGAAAAATGGCACGTTAACGGAAGTATTATCGACCTTGGTTTTGTAAAATGGCAAGACAATGTTGCTAATGTAAAAAGTACAGTTCCTGGAAATGAATATGCGTATAATGGAATCGCCTTAAATGACTTTATAAAAGATGACGCAAACACAACAGTTTATGACGGGTTCGACAACATTAAGGATACACTTTCTAAAGTTTTTGGAGTTGATACTACTTTTCAAGCATATTCGACCTATTTATCTAGTCAGTACCATCTAGGTGTTACATACGATTTATCTTACGATATGCAGCTGGGTGCACACGGATACATGCACGTTTTTGATGAAAATATATTCCCTGGAATGTCTGTATACTTCGATAAAGAATTTGGCGAATGGTGCACATTGGCTTTAAGTTATACCGTATACAATAGAAGTTGGAACAATATTGGCCTCGGGGCTAGAGTTAATCTTGGTCCGATTCAGTATTATATAATTTCTGATAATGTTTTAGGAATGTTCCAACCGCAAAACTCTAAATATGTGACGCTAAGATCTGGTATTAATCTTACGTTCGGCAATAATGGAGATTCTGATGGGGATGGTATCAAAGATAAAAAAGACAAATGCCCAGAAATACCGGGAATTGAAGCATTCGAAGGGTGTCCGGATAGTGATGTAGATGGAATCGTAGATTCTGAAGATATGTGTCCGACTGTATACGGTGTTGCACAATTTCAAGGTTGCCCTGACACAGATGGAGATGGTATTGGCGACTTAGACGATGATTGTGTTGATGTTCCTGGAGTTGCAGCATTCAACGGCTGTCCCGATTCTGATGGAGATGGAATTTCAGATTTCGATGATGAATGTCCTGAATTACCAGGCACAAAAGAAAACGATGGATGTCCTGATTCCGATGGAGATGGAATTGTAGATAGTAGAGATGAATGTCCTGAAAAACCTGGTACAAAAATCAACTTTGGTTGCCCTATTACAAAATTATCAGCTATTAATGCTGCTGGTTTAATTCTTATGACAACTGAAATGAATGATCAAGGCTTCTTTGTATTTGATAACTTACCTTCAGACGAACCCTATTTATTCTTGATGGACGGAGAAGATATTTTCTTGACCGATGAACTGTTAATTGTATTGCGAAACAACAACAAAGACGAAATCATTACCGCAAAACAAGAAGAAAATAATACACACAAATACGATTATTTACCTGCCCAGAAATCTGGATTAGAATTATTTATTGTCGATGATGAAGGTAATATTTTCCGCACCGCAGCAATTGATAAGAAAGGAACTTTTGTCTTTGAAAACTTACCAACAGATAAAAGTTACACTTTTAAGATAAAAGGCCAAGATGTAACACTTGATGAAATGCAAATACTTGTTAAAAATGCTGATGGAGATTATATGATGACAATAAAAAAAGATGAACGACTAGAGTTCGATTACAACTTTTTACCAAACGACAAGTATGGTTTAGCTATGGTTGAATATAGTGATGAAGGAACGCTGGTTTTACTTAGTACGGAAGAAAAAGAAGTAGTTAAAAAAGCATTTGACAACCTAGAATATAACCTGGGCAGTGCCATTATCAGAAATCAATCACTTAAAGCGTTGGATGAGCTCGCTGAATTGCTTAAAACTAATAGTGAATGGAATCTTGTTTTAGAGGGTCATACTGATGATGTTGGAAGTGAAATTTCTAACCTCTCGCTTTCTCAACGAAGAGCCGAAGCTGTTAAACGTAACCTCGTGAAATTTGGCATTGAAGATAAAAGAATCATCGTTAAATATTATGGAGAATCGAAACCCATAGCTGACAATGCCACTGAAGAGGGAAGACAGCAAAACAGAAGAGTTGAAATGGAGATTGTTGAGGTAGAGCAATAATAGCTTATTTCTTATCTTTGAGTAACTGAATCCCCCGTATGAAAAAAACATTAACATTTTTAATTGTTGTACTATTAATTGTTAGTATAGATTGCATTTCTCAGGAAGTCTCTGGAAAAATAATATTTGACGATGGGAAAGAACAGCCTTTTTATGATGTACTGTCAATCGAAAGAAGTACTATAAAAATTAATGAATGGAGGACTGATAAAGGATTTGAAGTTTGGGATGATAATATTCTTAGAGCACTAAAACTAGATAAGGTTAGTTATCTAAAAATAATTAATTATCAGTGGAACAGTTCTAATGCAGGAGGACTTAAAAACATAAAATTAGAATATGAAACAAAAACTTGTATAAAAGAAATAACTTATGTTATTGAACTTTTCTATATTGATATTAAAATTAATGACGAGTTATCAGGTGAAATAACCAAGCAACGAATTAGATTTGCTAATAATGATTCAAGAAGTCTAAATATAAGCCAGATAATATTTAATAACGGCTGTCCCGATTCTGATGGAGATGGAATTTCAGATTTCGATGATGAATGTCCTGAATTACCAGG
>JABHTA010000248.1 GCA_018669945.1 Flavobacteriales bacterium | reverse complement strand
ATGATTGCAATTGGAGGTTAGAAAAAATTAGCAGGTTATTCATATTCGCCAAGGAAGAAGCGATTGAAAATAAAAACGCTTGTTAAAATCATATGTCATAAAATTAAAAACTGCAATAGATTCTCTATATTTACGGTAAAGCCATATTACAGGTAACACATAATATGTGTGTTACCCACTTGTTGGCATTCATAATTGCCATTATTAAACCATCACAATATTATCAGTCAATATATATGCTCCGTATAATCTCAATTAGCCATCTTTTACTTTTATTCACATTCTCATCTCGTGGACAATCAATTAATCTTGTGCTTCCTGAAAACCCTGTGATTGATAGCATTCTTCCAGAGTGGAAAGGATACAATCATGGGGGTTCCGTTAGTGTATCAGAAATTCAAACTCCGGATTTTATCAATGCTTTTTTTAAACTAAATCCTGGTATAATAAGATGGCCCGGAGGCAAT
Source organism: Flavobacteriales bacterium (assembly GCA_018669945.1). Classification (GTDB taxonomy): domain Bacteria; phylum Bacteroidota; class Bacteroidia; order Flavobacteriales_G; family NORP312; genus NORP312. The sequence continues at coordinate 7,051 of JABHTA010000248.1, read as the reverse complement.
AAAGGCAATAACTATCGTTGGGAAGATCACCTTAACCAAAACAATAAGCTAAATCTTAAGAAACTCATACCCTTTCTAGATTCTTTTAATGTTGAACTTCAAGTTGTTGTGAACTTTGGAAATGGAACAGCTACTGAGGCCGCTGAATTCGTAAATATTTGCAATAATCAAAATGCATACTACACTCAGTTAAGAGATAGTCTGTTAAATAACCCAAATCCAATTGATGTAAAATATTGGGAAATAGGCAACGAATCTACTGATGCTTGGGCATATGCTTATTCTTGGCTGGGGTTTCAAGAAGAGATCCATTTTCGATCGGGGGTTCCAAATAATACTTTCACAAAGAGAGAGGCAGACAGTCTATACTTTTATGGCGGAGACCTTACGCGAGAAGGTTGGGTAGAAATTATTGGTGGATTAGACAAAAATACAGCTATTTTAGGAGATCTTAAATTTTATCCCAACGGTCAGGCTACTGATACCGTTATTGTTACTTATCCTTTATTAGACACAACCGATATTAATTCGGTAAGGATTTATAGAACCTCTAATTTTGATATGGATTGGGCTGGAGATACTACCACTAATCAACAAGAACTTTACGACAGTATTTCCAATCCAGCTAACCTTTTGTCAGCGGTAGAATTCTCATGGGACCAAACACAAGTGATTGTAAATCCAATTGGTGGAATTTATTCCAACGATCTAATTTTAATTGAATACAATAGCACTAATCATGATGGGGCCTTTGCATTTCGTGATTTTATGAAGGCTGCTGATCCATCTATTGAAATAGGATATACTGTTATGCCTGATGATAGCTTGGCTTCAAACCTAATTTTTCAGCAAGATTTTTCAGCAAGTCCTCCAGAATTTATGATTAAACACCCATATGCCAGCAACTTAACAATCCCAGCAATTCAGCAAGGTTATTTTTCAGAAGCGATATATGCTTCGGAAAAGAAAGTACAGTCTATGGTTAATTTTGGAAACATTTGGAATCAACGGGAATTGGATTGGGGAATCCCTAATGAAATAGGTTTGTCATTAACAGAATGGAATGTTGCCCTTTATGATGAAGCGCCACAAAATCATCCAATTCGCGGAATTATTTGTGGTTTATATGTTGCCGATTTTTGGGCAAGAACAATTGAATCAGCACTCAATGATTCTTTAGACCTTAGAACAATGAATCACTATGCGTTGTCAGCTCAAGGCAATAATTTTATACACCTTTTACATACAAATCCGATGTTTTCAGTTGGGGTTGAAGGCAAGGCTACAACTATGGTTATGGAATCTTTAGCGGAAGGGATGTTTCCGGTATCACTTTTAAATAATCCTCAAATAGATGTTCTAACTAATGATGGGCAAGGTGGGAGTACTTTAGTATCTATAGATGCCATTTCTACATGGGGTGGAGTCGGAAAAAAAAGTGAATACATTAACCTCTTGCTAATAAATCGTGATGATGAAAATTCACATACTATTGATATAGATATTCCTGCTATTTGGCAAGCCGATAGCATCATTTTTGAATCACTCTATGGGACAATGATAGATGAGACTGTTTTTAGTAGTTATGACAACAGTCTATATACAGGCATTACTTATTCAGCATTACTTCCCGCATTTTCGGTAAATACCGTAAGGATTCACCTAACCACCTCTTTAGGATTGGACGAACAAGACAATGGATTTACTGAAGCGGCTATTTACCCAATTCCAAGTTCCGATTTTATCTATTTTCCTTCTAAACAAATGCCTATTTCGATAGGGATTTATAATAATCTGGGGCAAAAAATAATTGATCAATCAGCTGTAGATATTAACAAAGTAGATGTTAGCCAACTTAAAAAAGGCATTTATTTTGTGCGGGCGATTTATTCTGAGAAGAATTCTGCCACTTATAAATTGGTCAAGCAATAGCTGCAATAATTAAAGGTAAAAGACACTCGTTGGAGCACCAAGAAAATCAACATAAAATTGTTTGAGGTAAGTTATAGAAACTTCGGGATGAATCAGGTTGAAAATCGTACGATGAATTTAATGAAAAGAGGGAAGAAATTGTAAAAAAATTTTAATTTCACTTAAAAGTAAAATTATTATCGAAGAACAAGAAACCAGAAGTGCGCCCTTTCTTAAGAGCATTCAGCCATGGGTGTTTTTCCCTTCAGCGGGACTAATACTTCTTTTTGTCACATTGACTCTTGTTTACCAGGGTTCAATAAGCACTCTTTTTGAAACAATACAAACATTTATTTCTACAAAATTCGGGTGGCTTTATGTTGTAGCGGTGAATATCATCCTTCTGTTTTGCATATACCTTGGGTTTGGTCGTTTCAAAAATATTAGACTGGGTGGACCTAACTGTAATCCAGAGTTCAGCACCTGGGCTTGGCTTAGCATGTTGTTTAATGCAGGTATTGGATTGGTATTGATGTTTTATAGTGTTGCCGAACCCATTATGCATTATTCAAATCCACCATATGGAGAGGCGGGTACTTTATTAGCTGCTAAAAACGCATTGAATATTTCGTATTTACATTGGGGCTTTCATGGCTGGGCTATTTATGCGCTAATGGGGTTGTCCATTGCATTCTTTTGCTATAATCGGGGTCTTCCCTTGGGTATCCGTTGGGTATTGTATCCTTTACTTGGAGATCGATTAAAGGGGCCGATAGGTCATTTCATAGACATCATGGCAGTGGTAGCCACCATGTTTGGATTAGCTACTACACTCGGTTTGGGTATTCAGCATATCAATTCAGGCATGCACTACCTTTTTGGTATCGCTGAAAATGCAAATGTACAGGTGCTATTAATCGCTATTATCACCATATGTGCAGGGGCATCAGTCATTTCAGGATTACATAAAGGAATTAAAATGTTAAGTAAAATAGCATCGATTATGGCCATTATGTTAATGGTTTTTATGCTCATTGTGGGACCTACATTGTTTATTCTTGGCTCTACAGTTCAAAGTACAGGGTTTTACCTACAGAACATAATCGGAACGGGAACCTGGATGGAAGTATATAAGGGAACACATTGGATGGACAGTTGGACTATTTTTTATTGGGGCTGGTGGTTTGCATGGGCGCCTTTTGTAGGGCTTTTCATCGCAAGGATATCTAAAGGCAGAACTATAAGGGAATTTATATTTGGCGTGGTATTGACTCCCTCCATTGTTAGCATCGCTTGGATTTCAATTTTTGGCAGTACTGCTCTTCATATAGAGCTTTTTGAACAAGGAGGTATTAGTGAGGTTGTTAATGAGAATATTGCAACTGCCCTGTTTAACTTGTTGGAACATTACCCAATGCCCCTATTAAGTATCTTCTTTGTAGTGGTTGCCGGAGTGATCTTTTTTGTAACCTCATCAGATAGCGGATCTCTTGTTATTGATTTCCTCACAAACGGAGGCAGAGAAAAGACGAATGTGTGGTTACGTATATTTTGGGCATTATTAGAGGGAGTAGTGGCTGCTACACTCGTTTTTGGTGGTGGGCTTATTGCCTTGCAAACAGGTTCTTTGGTAACAGGCCTTCCGGTTTGTATACTTATGCTGATTATGTGCTATTCCATATTAAAAGCTTTGAGGAAATATAAAACTGAGTTAGAAACTAATAAGTGATACTTAGGCTTTAATTTCTTTTTTATAAAATGGAACATGCTCTGGATTCAAAGGAGTGTTTCCCAAAATAAGATCAGCAGCCTTTTCAGCAACCATCATTACAGGCGAATAGATGTTTCCATTGGTAACATAAGGGAATACCGAGGCATCCACTACTCTAAGGTTTTTAATTCCGTGTACTCTTAACGCAGCATCAGTTACTGACATAGCATCAACACCCATTTTACAGGTAGAACTTGGATGATATGCGCTCTCACCCTCTTTGGCAATAAAGTCCAGAATCTCTTCATCGGTTTGCACATCTGGGCCTGGGGATAGCTCTTCTCCCATCAATTCACTCATTGCCTCAGTTTCTATGACTTTCCTTGATAAGCGTATTGCTTCACACCACTCTTTACGTTCATTTGGTGTGGAGAGGTAGTTGAACAAAATGTTTGGATATTCCAGTGGGTCGCTAGATTTGATCTTCACATGACCCCTGACATCAGTACCCATAGGACCGACATGTAATTGAAACCCATGTCCCTCACTAGGAGCAGTGCCATCATATCTGATTGCAAGTGGTAAGAAGTGAAACTGAAGGTTGGGATATTTCACCGTTTCGTTACTTCGAATAAATCCACCAGCTTCAAAATGGTTGGTGGCACCGATTCCTTTTTTTCTAAATAACCAATCGAACCCAATTTTCGGTGCTCGCCAAGGACTTAAAGCAGGGTATAAGCTAACCGGCTTTTTACATGCCCATTGTACATATACCTCCAAATGATCTTGCAGATCCTCTCCAACTCCGGGAAGATCTTGCACCACGGAAATATCTAGACTATTTAAATGTTCTGCATTGCCGATTCCTGAAACCTGCAACAATTGAGGTGAGTTAATGGCTCCTCCACAGCAAATGATTTCATTAGCAAAAACTTTCTCTATTTTTTTGCCTTTTTTGTATTCAACACCCACAGCTTTTTTACCTTCAAATAGAATGCGCAATACCATGGCTTGTGTCACTACTTTGAGATTTTTACGATGCTTTATTGGATGGATATAGGCGCGTGCTGCATTCAGTCTTCTCGAAGTGTAAATAGTCTGGTCAAACTTACCAAAACCTTCTTGCTGATATCCATTCACATCATCTGTTAATGGATATCCCGCTTCTTGAACGGATTTGAAAAAGCCTTCAAATAGTGGATTTTCACAAGCAGGCGTGGTCAGCTTTAGATTGCCTTTATCTCCTCGATAATCATCACCGCCAATCAGCCTTGTTTCTACCTTTTTAAAATAAGGAAGACAGTGAGAATAGCTCCAATTCTCAAGTCCTTCATCACTAGCCCATTTCTCATAATCCAGAGCATTGCCACGAATCCATATCATACCATTGATACAGCTAGAACCACCCAAAACTTTTCCTCTCGGCTGTGCAATTCTTCGATTGTACATAAAGGGTTCCGGATCAGAAGTATATCCCCAGTTATAATCTGTTCCGGTCAGCAAATAGGTAAGGGCGGCGGGCATATGTATTCTGAAATCCCATATATAGTCCGGTTTACCTGCTTCTAGCACTAAAACCTTATTGGAAGGGTCCTCGCTTAAACGGTTGGTAAGAACCGAACCGGCTGAACCCCCTCCTATTATTATGAAATCGTATGCCATGAGATTGGTTATATTTCTTTAGTTTACTTCAAGTATTTATATTTAATCGAGCACATAGAACAAAAATACCACGCCAATTCATCTTAACGTATCGCATTTAGCCGATAAACTTAATATTTAATTCCTCAACAGATGTTAATCTATAACTATTTCGGTTCTGCCCTTTAGATTTAACGGTGTCAAATAATTATAATCGATGCAATATATTGTTATGTTTTCGTTTTCTTTCATATCTATTAATATGTGGATATTGTCGCATTAACTCAATCGAGTTTTAGATTTATTAAGTCAATTTAAGCAAATTGAGAACTTAAAGTTTTAAACATCGTAAATTTAGAATCGATGATTTGTTTCCTTCTGTTTTTGGTGAGAATTTATATACCCAGCGCCGGATTGCGGAATGATCAACTTTTACACCTCTTATTTCCTTCAACTCCTCAATATCGCGTTAAGACAAAGTAAACCCCAACTTAAAATATTCTCTTTGTTTTGTGATAATCTTTAGATTGCTATGGTGCTTGAACATATGAGTTGGTTTTAGTCAGCTCAAAATTATATATCTTTATGAAAGTAAATTAATGCGACAGAACCATTAAACATTGTTACACAACTTTTAAATAGTATTGAAACGCATTTTACACCTACTGTTTAGCAAACACAAAAAGAGAACTATGAAATTATTAATTGCCTTGTATAAGAAATGTAAGAAATCAGATAGTAACTTTATTATGGTATTGATTAGGTTAATTTTTAATCGATTGATAAATAAGAAGACTCTACTTTTGCACCAAAAAGTCACAATAAAAGGCATTAAAAATATTCAATGTAATGAGAAAATTGAGATTGGTACTCCGTATGTTGGTTTTATGCATAAAACTGACAAAACATTCTTGAATATTAATGGAAAACTGAAAATTAAAGGGAAATACTCTATAGGACGAGGGTGTCGATTCGACATAGAAAGAGATGCTTCTGTATCAATAGGAAAAGGAGGTTATATTAATTGTAATTCTACAATAATTATAATGCATAAATTAAGTATTGGTGACAATTGTGCAATCTCGTGGAATTGTCAATTTCTTGATGAGGATTTTCATACTATTGATTATGCAGAGAAAAAAGAAACTCCAAATTCTATTGAGATTGGTAACCACGTCTGGATTGGATGTGGAGTAAAAGTGTATAAGGGCACAAAAATACCTGATGGTTGTGTAGTTGCTTCTGACACTTTATTAAAAGGGAAATTTGACAAAGAGAATTGTCTAATTGGTGGAAATCCAGCAAAAATTTTAAAAGAAAATATTCAATGGAAGTAAAATTACGTTTGCTAACATTGATTCTGTCGCATTAATTTAGTCAAGTTCTAATCTATTAGAGTTGAAAAAGTAGAACTTTTACTGCTCGGAAATATTAATGCGACAGTACCATTTAATGTAATATTAAAGTTATCTAGGATAAACATAGGTATTATCAAAAGTAGCATTGGGATGATTAGATAAACCTTGAAAAGTTGAGTCAAATCTAATATACTTATCATCCCAATTTACTATTAATATTGAAACTATGGTAGCTACGTCTATGTCAGGACGAGATATTTGGTGTTCGTGAGTAGAAGAATGAATCCATGCATGAACAGCGCCTTCTGCTAAGAACTCGAAATCTTCATTTGTAATATAATTTGAAACTTTAGGCCAATTAAACGAATAATTTGCTCTAACTGTATATAGACACTCGGAGTTACTATAATATCCTAAATCATTAGAGTGT
>JABHTA010000243.1 GCA_018669945.1 Flavobacteriales bacterium | reverse complement strand
ATCCAAATCAACTTTTAGGTATGGTAACATCATTACCAGTTGATGATCAAGATCCGTTTGTCGATGTATATTGTGTTGTTGCAACGGTATCTTATGATCCAAACGATAAGCAGGTGACACCTTCTGGTATTACAGAAGAGTACCACTTTATAGATTCTTTAATAACGCTAGAGTACAGAATACGGTTCCAAAATACAGGAACGGATACTGCTTTTAATGTCTATTTAATAGATACGATTGATGATGCATTAGATGCATTAACGATTAAGAATCTATCGGCATCTCATTCATATAGTTTTGATTATTTGGATACAAACATTGTTCAATGGTTTTATCCATGGATTTTGTTGCCAGATAGTAATGTGAATGAGCCAGGAAGTCACGGGTTTATCAATTTTACTATTGAGCAGCGACCTGGCAACGAAGTAGGAACTGTAATTGAGAATTGGGCTGGAATCTATTTTGATTTCAACGATCCAGTAATTACCAACACAGCGTTTAATACGGTTGGTATTCCCGACACATTTACAACGATATCTTCTTTACCCGTTATGTATAATGAATTAGCCGAGATCAAAGTTTATCCTAATCCGTTTTCTGAATCAACTACGTTCGAAATAGCAGGTGTGGAAGGTGAGCAGGTAAATATTTTGTTGTTCGACTTAACAGGTAAGAAAGTAAGCTCGATTAGTGGTGCAAATAAAGTCGAGTTACACCGAGGCGAACTAACTAATGGGATTTACCTCTATTCGGTCTCAAACGATGCTGGTATAATTGCCAATGGCAAAGTTATTATTCATTAAGCTGATAAATTTTAAAAACAAAAAAGCGGAACATTTTTATTTTTTAAAATAGATTATTTTAGCGATTTTCACCAAAATAATTGAAAGGTTAAAAGCATGAAAAAGTTGATGTTAGGAGTTTTGGGATTGGTTATTTTTTCTGCAATAGGAGTAAGTCAAAAAATTTATAGAAAGGCACAATGGGATGTTAACGAAACGAAGGCGAGCGGTATGCCAATTACAAGGTTAGCAGGAGAGAATAAAGTTCCCGTAGTAACCAATATAGGGTATCAATCGCAAGAGCAACTTATTGCCGAATTAAAAGAGTTGAAAAAAATTGGGCGTATCGGGGGCGATAAATACAAAGCAAAACTATCTGAATACAAGGACAAAAGCATAGGTGGGCAGGTCTATCTATATCTTGAAAGGCCAGAACCTGCCGAAGGAAATACTAAAAACTTTAAAATTCGTTTGACAGACGAATCAGGCAACGTTATTCAAGAGAAGCAGATGCGAACCCAAGATGGTAAGATGAATAAAGCTGGTTCTGCTTATAAAAATGATGGAACCGTATTTATCAAACCCGCGATGTTAACCTCTTTTTATGTTGAGGTTATTGAACAAGCTGCAGATGGCGAAAAGGTTTATAAATTTAAAATAACTATTCCGGAAAAGTAATTATCGAATCTTTTTCTACAAGAGCTTAGAAATTGTTGACCACTAGTTCTAAGTTATAGCCAACGAGTTTATCGTAAATCTAATGCTCATTATCCAATAGTTTTTAATGTGGTAATTACGAGCAAGAATAATCCTATAGTAGAAAAGATAAAAGTCCTCCAGAAGAAATAGCCATTTTTTTGTTGAGTTTTAGCAATTATGAATGCGATAGCCGGAATCGCTATAAAGGTCAGTATCCAATACATGTCAATCATTACAAAGTCTATATTTGTTCCAATTAATGGGATACAAAAGTACATACGATTGTTTAATAGATCTTGAAAGAAATGGGCACCTGATAAGAATCGCCGAAGAAGTTGATCCTCATCTAGAAATGGCTTCGATTCACATGCGGATATTCGAAAACAACGGTCCTGCAATTTATTTCGAAAATGTGAAGGGAAGTAAATTTGGAGCTGTTTCTAACCTCTTTGGAACATTAGCGCGTTCGAAATTTATGTTTCGTGATACGCTGGAAAATATTCAAAAGCTAATTGAATTAAAAGGAGATCCTATTAAGGCACTGAAAAGCCCGTTGAAGAATATTTCTGTGGGAATGACAGCTTTAAAGGCGCTACCAAGAAAGAGCTATGCAAATCCAGTTTTAGCTAATAAGACAACAATTGATAAATTACCATTAATAAAGTGTTGGCCAAACGATGGTGGGGCCTTTGTTACTCTTCCATTAGTTTATACCGAAGACATTGAAAAGCCTGGAGTAATGAACTCTAATCTGGGCATGTATCGAATTCAACTTAACGGAAACGATTACGAACTCAATAAAGAAGTAGGACTACATTATCAATTACATAGGGGAATTGGAGTGCATCAATCTAAAGCTAACGCCAAAGGGCAACCATTAAAGGTTAGTATTTTTGTAGGCGGACCACCTTCACATATTCTTGCAGGAGTTATGCCGCTGCCAGAGGGTATTTCAGAATTAACATTTGCTGGCGCTATTGGAGATAGACGGTTCAAGTACACTTATCAAGATGGGTACTGTATTTCTTCAGATGCAGATTTTGTAATTACTGGTGAAGTTTACCCAAATGAAAATAAACCCGAAGGCCCTTTTGGAGATCATTTAGGTTATTACAGTTTGAAGCATGATTTCCCAGTTATGCGGGTTACTAATGTCTATCATCGTAAAGATGCCATTTGGCCGTTTACCGTTGTAGGGCGACCACCGCAAGAAGATACACAGTTTGGCGCTCTGATACATGAAATAACTGGCGATGCTATTCCTCAAGAGATACCGGGGTTACATGAAATCAATGCAGTTGATGCAGCTGGGGTTCATCCCTTACTTTTTGCGATTGGTAGCGAGCGATACACACCCTATATAAAGGATCGTATGCCTGCAGAAATCTTAACTATCGCTAACCATATTCTTGGAACAGGTCAACTATCGTTGGCTAAGTATTTGTTTATCATAGCTAAAGAAGACGACCAAAAAATAAGAACATCAGACCCCAATAAATTCTTAAAACATTTGCTCGAACGCGTTGATTGGACAAGAGATTTGCATTTCCAAACTAATACAACTATTGATACTCTCGATTACAGTGGGGAAGGATTAAACAGCGGTTCAAAATTAGTCATTGCTGCTGCGGGCGAAAAACGAAGAGAATTGGCCAATCAATTACCTGACATGAAATTGCCCATTGGTTATGAGAACCCAAAAATGGTAATGGCTGGTGTGCTCGCGATAACTGGGCCGAATTACATTGGGGCCGACAAAACAAGTGGTGATGTGTTAGGTTTTGAATTTCGAACCGAAGGTTTGCAGTTGGTTATTATCGCAGATGATAGTGAATTTACATCCGCAAACATGAATAATTTTTTATGGACTGCATTTACAAAAAGCAACCCTTCTCATGATATTCATGGAGTTATGAGTTTTACAAAAAATAAACACTGGGGCTGCAAAGGACCTTTAGTTATAGATGCGCGAACAAAACCACATCATGCCCCAGCATTACAGTTTGATTCTGAAATTGAAAAAAGAGTAGATAAATTAGGGGGAAAAGGAAAACCCTTGCACGGATATATCTAGTTGATTATTACCAGCTGACCTTTCCAGGTTCCATTTTCATCGGAAACATGATATGTATAGTTCCCTTCGGTTAAAGTAGAAATAAAAGTTCGTTGCTTGTTATACGCCCATATTGTAACGAAGCCAAGAGATTCACCCTCATTATTGAAAAACTCAACAACTCTGTCTTTCTTCGAGTAAGTGTCTAATTCTACTACCAACTTTTCTCCATCAGGCAATGCATAGATGTTTACCATTCCATGCGGTACATGATTCGATGTTTCAGATGCAGAATTTTCATTCGATCCAGTTTTGTTTTTTACAACAAGTTCAGCGCTAAAACATTGAGTGGTAAAAACAAAAACGAATATTAAGAAAGAATAAAGTCTCATTTTGTTGAACATTTAAAACAAAGGAAACCATTAAATAGCGTTATAAAAGCAATAAAAATAATAGTTATCCACAGATAATTAACTGTTTTTGAACCATCACAAACTTGCCTTTTCTATCCTTGGAGGTGTTATCTATTTATAGTAATAAATAGCGTTGTGAAACTTTATATTTTCTTGGTAATAAAATATCTTCCGAAACAATACAAGAGTCAAAAAAAATTAGGAGCAGTAAAATAAAAATGCTGCTTATTAAGTTGTTTGATACGCTAAACTGAGCATTTTGTGGGCAATAAAGTTAGGTTGTAATCCTAACGATTAGTTTTTCGGATTATTACTTGTTGTTTTGTAGGTTATTAGTAACTTAGCACTCTTGATCCTGGAATATAACTTACGCATCCTATGAAGCCTTCTGTTGAACTATTTAAGTTAATTAAGTCTCTCACTAAGTCTGAGAAACGATTCTTTAAGCTTTCATCATCTTTACAATCGGGGGAGAAAAATTATCTAAAGTTATTTGATGCTATCGAAAAACAACTTGAGTATGACGAGGAAGATATTAAGAATACTTTTAAGAAAGAGAACTTCATAAAGCACCTTCCTTCTGAGAAAAATCATCTTTATAAATTAGTGTTAAAAAGTTTAAGAGCTTATCATGCTGATAACTCTGTTGTTTCTCAATTACAAGAAGACATTAAAAACGTTGAGATTTTGTTTAAAAGGGCGTTGTATCGTGAAGCGGGAAAAGTATTAAGTAAGTCTAAAAAATTAGCTTATGCATATGAAAGATTTTATTTCTTGTTTGAATTAATTAAGTGGGAAAAACAGCTATTAGAAGAAGAGTATAAGGCAGGGAATTTCCAGCAAAACCTAGATGAACTAATTACTGAGGAAAAAGATGTTCTTGAAAAATTAAGAAATCTAGCTGAGTATAGAATCTTATATTCTAAAATCAATTATGTGTTTAGAAAAGGTGGATATGCTAGAAATGATGAAGAAAGAGCCATTGTTGAGGATATTAGAAATTACCACCTAATTAAAGGCAAGAATACAGCTCAATCAAAATCAGCCGCGGCTACGTGCTATTATATTCAAGGACTTTGTGCAATTGTTAATCACGATTATTCTTCCTCATATGAGAAATTCACGAAGGTAGTATCGATTTTCGAAGAAAATCCAAAATTGATTACAGAGATTCCGCATCAGTATATTAAGTCGATGAGCAACTTGTTATACTGTTTCCTCGATGTTAAAGACTTCGACTCATTTTTTGATCTGTTAGGCAAAATTAGAGCTTTGGAAAATCAGCCTGGTTTCACAAGTATTGATATCAAAATGAAATTATTTACCTCCACGTATACTGCAGAATTGGTGGCATACGACTATATGGGGGAGTACGAAAAAGGTATTGAAGTAGTTGATGATATTGTAGCAGGCATTGATAAATACAAAGATAAAATCAGTAAGGAAGAAGAGATATTGTTCTACTATAATATTGCTTATGTGTTCTTTGGAGCGAATTTCTTGAAGAATGCATTACGTTGGTTAAACAAAGTAATCAATGACAATGAATCTAATTTAAGACAGGATGTATACAGCTTCGCACGGTTATTTAGCCTTGTGATTCACTACGAATTAGAAAACTACGATTTGCTCGATTATATGGTTAAATCTACATCTCGATTCTATCAAAAAAGAAGAAAGGAGTTCGGTAGAGAGTATAAATTTGAAACAATCTTTATTAAATACATAAAGAAATTGGCAAAATCCTCAGATAATAGAGATAAGCAAACCATACTATTCGCCAACCTAAAAACTGAAATGCAAGTGGTGCTTACTGAGAATTATGAAAAAGTAGCATTAAACTACTTTGACTTTAGCTCATGGGTAGATTCTAAAATTGAGAATCGCTCTTTTATGGAAGTTAAGAGCGAACTGAGCAAGCAAAAAACAACACTTATAAGTTAAATATTCCAGTATAGTTTTTGGGGGTAATTTGTCTCAGCTCTTCTTTTATTGAGTCATTTACATCTAATGTGTCGATGAAATCGTGTATTGTAACTCGATTAATAGTATTATTACTTCGAGTTAATTCTTTTAACGCTTCATAAGGGCTTGGGTATGCTTCTCTTCTAAGAATCGTTTGTATTGCTTCGGCCACAACAGCCCAATTTTCCTCCAAATCTTTATCAATAGCCTCGTTATTCAGTAAAAGTTTGTCTAGACCCTTCAATAATGAGCGGTAAGAAATTAAAGTATGCGCGAATGGGATTCCAACATTACGAAGAACGGTAGAGTCTGTTAAGTCGCGCTGTAATCTCGAAATAGGCAGCTTGGCTGCTAAATGCTCAAAAAGTGCATTAGCTATACCGATATTGCCTTCTGAGTTTTCAAAATCGATTGGGTTAACCTTGTGCGGCATTGCGGAAGAGCCAACTTCACCAGCCTTTATTTTTTGCTTAAAATATCCCATTGAAATATAAGTCCAAACGTCCCTATCTAAATCCATGACTACGTTGTTAAGCCTCTTAAAACCATCACAAAGAGCAGCAATATTGTCATAGTGCTCAATTTGTGTAGTTGTTTGCGAACGATCTAAGCCAAGAGTGTTGTTTACAAAATTATTAGCAAAATCAACCCAATGAATCTCAGGGTATGCAACTTTGTGAGCATTGAAATTACCTGTTGCCCCGCCAAATTTGGCTGAATTAGGTATAGATTTTATTTGAGCGTATTGAATCTCTAACCGCTCAACAAAAACAAATAGTTCTTTACCCAAATTAGTGGGAGAGGCCGGTTGGCCATGCGTTTTAGCAAGCATAGAGACATCTTTCCATTCTTTAACTAGGGCTTTCAATTTTGCAATAAATTCTTCTATTAAAGGGAAAACGACTTCAGATAAAGCGTCTTTAACTGAAAGCGGAACGGAGGTGTTATTAATGTCTTGTGAGGTGAGTCCAAAATGAATAAATTCAAGGTTAGCAGCGGGAACAATGTCTTTTAACCTTTCTTTGATAAAATATTCAACAGCCTTAACATCATGGTTGGTTATTTTTTCAATTTCTTTTATTGCCTGCGCATCTTCTGTTGTAAAGTGCTGGTATACTTCTCTTAATTTGGGGTACAATGATTTGTCGAAATCAACCAATTGTGGTAATGGTAGTTCACATAAAGCAATGAAGTATTCAACTTCTATTTTAGTTCTATACTTAAATAACGATGATTCAGAAAAATAATTTTCTAAAGGTTGTGTTACCCTTCTGTACCGACCATCTATTGGCGAAATTGCAGTAAGTGTTGATAATTCCATAATTGTGTGTTGGTTTTGATTGCGAAATTAAAAAAATGGCTTTCATTGTTTAGTATAAAATTGAGTTTTATGTTACAATGAAAAAGTGCATTTTTGAAAATGTATAAATCATTGGAAATCAAATCTATTATTATGAAAAAACTTTTTACTTCAATTACATTTCTTTCAATCATTGGATTGGGAAATTTATTAGCACAAACAATCGTTACAACAGACCCTCAACTAAAGACAGTAGTTTTAGAAGAATATACTGGTATCCATTGTGGATATTGCCCAGATGGCCATGTTATTGCAGGAGATATTCAGGCAAGTGACCCAGATCGTGTTATATTAATTAATATCCATGCGGGAACCTATGCGGTGCCTAGTGGTAGCGAACCCGACTTTAGAACAGCTTATGGTGAGGATCTTGCGACTCAAGCAGGTGTTACTGGTTACCCAGCCGGAACAGTTAATAGACACATTTTTACAGGTAACACTGCAACAACTCTGAATAGAGGTGCATGGACTAATGCAGCTGCAGATGTTCTTGAAGAAGCCACCTCTGTTAATGTCGGTTTAGAGTCAACTTGGGATAGCATTAATGGTGAATTAACTATTAATGTTGAGGTTTATTATACAAATAGCAGTGATGAATCAACGAATAACTTACATGTCGCAATATTGGAAAATGGACTCGAAGGACCACAAACAGATTATGGTCCATATAATGCTGCTAACGTTTTGCCAAATGGGAACTATGTTCATGGTCATGTAATGCGAGATATGATTACTGGTCTGAACGGTGAATCTATATCAACAACATCAGCGGGCTCATTATACGCTACTTCATATACCTATTCTGTTGACCCTGCATGGAACATATCAAATTGTGATATTGTCGCATTCGTAACAGAAACGCAAGAGGAGATTCTTAACGGAACAGAGATAGCTGCTGAAGGTGGTTCTGATGATGGAACTACGGTTCTTAATATTGGTGAATTGACTGAACCCATTTTGGTTTCGGGGAATTCATACTCAATAGATGCTACAAGTTTTATGGCCGGATCTGAAGATTTTATCTTCACACTTACTAGTGATGCTCCTAGTAATTGGTCAAGTAGTTTTGATATTAGTGGTTCAAATTATGCCACTACAGCGACAATATCGTTAGTTAACTTAACTGCCCAATCTGTTCAAGTTAATGTTGCAGCAGGCGCAACACCTGCAGTTGCGACATACATACTTAACATGCAATCTGTTAGTAACCCAACGGCAATTCATAAAGTTGCAGAAATAATCGTTATAGACGGTATTACAGATTTAATTGTTAATCACGATCAAGGTTT
>JABHTA010000192.1 GCA_018669945.1 Flavobacteriales bacterium | reverse complement strand
TATCACTTTTAGAGCCATTGAAATCGGAAACTTACGAATCTCTGCATTTAAAGTTAAGAATAGCTAAACGAAGAGCGGCTCTTTGGATTGCTCTAAATGATTTAGCTGATACCTGGTCACTTGAAGAAGTTACAAAAAACCTGTCAAAATTTGCTGAAAAAGCTATTAGTTTATCTTGGTGTGCGAGTTTTTCAAAAGAATTGATGTGCCCATTAGAAGCCGCTGAAAAACACGCATCGGCTGCTTCAATAGCTCTTAACTGCGGTTTATATATGGCTGACTTAACTTATCAAACGGTTTATCACAAAAAAGAAGATTTGATCGCATATTTAACCGTTGCACACGATTTAGCAGGAAAATGCGGAACTGAGTATGCCTTTAACAAGGTATTACGGTCTGGATTAGAGGAAAACATAAACAATAAAGATTCTCTTCAGGCAATAATAGAAAGAGGATATGATACGATGGAAGAATACCTATTAAAACAAGATAGAGTTGAAACTGCGACACAACTTTTAACTGGTGGGTGGATCGAAACACAATATTTATTGATACTATCATTACAACAAATGCCAGAGCCAACAAAGCACTTAAAATATCACGTTTTTGAACAACGAGTTCATTTAGCAAGATTACTAAAATTGTTAAGCGAATTTAAAGATGAGGCTGGCCTAGAAGCGGAACATGATAAATTGGTTACTTTAGAGGAGTCCTTTTTGAAAATTCATGAAACAGAAGATGTTTCACACGAACTTTTAATGGAATTGGCTAACGAAATCGAGGAGATTAGAAACGACATTATTGGAATGTAATCTTCACTTCCTATTTCAACAATTGAAGAGCGGTTAATTCCGCTCTTTTTTTTATATTTTTGTCACTTAATCCTCTCTAAATGAAAAATATAGCATCCTTACTTTTCTGTTCACTATTGTATTTATGCTCTTTGGGTCAAGAAAAATTTCAAATGGCTATTGATAGAGGATTTGGAATCTACGATACAACAACTACCACAAACGACTATGGTTATGATATTAAGCAAACTATTGATAATGGATATATTGTTGTTGGGTATTCTGACAACTATGGCTTTGGTGCAAAAGACATATTTCTGACAAAGCTAGACCAACTTGGCGATACTGTCTGGAGTAAACTTTATGGAACGTTGCAGGACGAAATTGGACATACTGTTGTTCAAACAAGCGATGGTGGATATGCAATTTCAGGTTACACAAAAGGTGCTGGTGCTGGAATTGAAGATATGTTTTTAATGAAAACAGATGCGAATGGAACTATGCTATGGTCTCATTCATATGGAACAGCAAAGCCGGATATCGCCTATGACATGGTACAAACTTCGGATAATGGTTTCATAATCGTTGGCGAAACAGAAAGCTATAAAGATGGCTGGTGGGTAAACGATGTGTTTATTGTTAAAACAGATGCAAATGGAGATACTTTATGGACAAAAATTTACGGAGGAGAGTCAGATGAAATTGCCCGAGGAGTTGCGCAAACTACTGATGGTGGATACGCTATAGTTGGTGAAGATGGTTCGTATTCTTTTGGCATGTTTTTAATGAAATTAGATGCCGTGGGTGACACTTCTTGGATTAAAGGTTACAGAGGCTCTTCCGCATACCCCGATGCATTTTCAGTAAATCAGACAGCAGATGGAGGTTTCGTAATTGGTGCAGGAGCTTATAGTGCAGGTATTGGTGGGGCGGACATTCTAGTTACAAAAACCGATGGTACAGGTGTTATTTCATGGTCTAACGTTTATGGCACTATTAATAATGACTACGTAGCAACTGTATTTGAATCTAATGATGGTGGTTACTATATCGGTGGAGTTTTAAATACTGGAGGAACTTATCCCATGCTCGGTGCGATAAAGACTAACTCATCTGGAACCATCTCGTGGTCCAAGACCTATGCAAGCCAATACGGCAATAGTGGATATGATGATCGGTACGGAATGGTTCAGTGCTCAGATAACGGATTTGCGCTTGTAGCAGAATTCTCCAATCAGTTTGGTAACACCCCATCTGAAGCTTGGACCGGAACTGATGTTATTGTTGTGAAAACTGATTCTTTAGGTGAATCTTATGGTTGCCAACAAGAACCATTAAATGTTAGCCAAACAGCGATTGCACTTACGACCTATAACGCTCCGTTTAATGATAGTTCAAGTACTAATGTGAGCTCTGGAATATTCAATGAGCAATATAGTTATACAAGTACGATGCACGCGGGTGCGCGTTTTTTTATGTATCCTTCAGAAGTAAC
>JABHTA010000121.1 GCA_018669945.1 Flavobacteriales bacterium | reverse complement strand
TAGCTTTTTCATTTACGAAGTAATAACATATTTATATAACGGTTTAGCTAATCTGCGTTTTAATACAGTTAGGATTTTGCTGGTAATAGCTTATAGGTTAATCCATGTTCTAATTAGTGTACGTTTTCTTTCCAGATCTTCATAGTCATCCTGGACTAACTTTTCTACTTCGGTCATAATTTTCTTTGTTAGTAATGTTTACTTAAGGTTTATGCATGAAATGCGGCATATAAGCTAACAAATCAAACATATTCAAAAATTAATTGGCAGAACAAGTTTTTACAACTTAAATAATTGCAATGTTTTCATGCAGTTTTTTATCGAATATGTTCTTTTCAATCTCTCTTCTCCACAAAATACATATCAATCTCCCCTTTTCCTTTCGCCTCAATTTTGCCTCTAGAAACACAGACTAAATCTGGCTCATTTTTGATTATCTCATAAGTAGATTGAGATATATTCACCTTACCAACTTCACCGTTTGTTTCCATCCTGCTTGCTGTATTGACTGAATCTCCCCAGATATCGTATTGGAATTTTTTAACCCCAACGATTCCTGCGACAACAGACCCGGTATGAATACCTACCCTCATTTCAAAAGCGGGTTTATTTTTTGCTTCATTTTCAGATTTTCGTTTGGTAATAAAGGCTTGCATATCGAGTGCTGCCATGACAGTGTTTCTTATGGAATTTTCCGTTGGACTTGGAAGACCACCTGCAGCCATGTATGAATCACCAATGGTTTTGATCTTTTCGACCTTGTATTTTCCTATAATGCCGTCAAACGCTTCAAAACAAGCATTGATTTCACCTACCAATAATGAAGCAGTCATCTTGGCTGAGGCTTCAGTAAATCCTTTGAAATCGGTAAATAATATTGACACTAAATCAAAATCCTGCGCTTCCGATTTCCCTTTTAGTTTTAATTCTTGGGCTATTTCTTCAGGTAGAATGTTGAGCAGCAAGTTGTCAGAACGGTCTTTTTCTATTTGTAGTGAGGCTTTTGATTTCCGTACAAAGCGCAGACGGCTGTATAATCCAACAGCAATAAGCAGAACAAAAGCTCCTCCAATAAAGGCAATATTTTTGATTTGGTTTTTTTTTCGCACTTCTTCTTGGTGGGCTTCTTGCACCAATCGTTCTTTTTCTACTGTTGCAATGCTATCGGTAAATATTTGCTTGCTTAACTCCATTTGCTGAAGCTTTTTTTTGGTTTCTTGACTATACAGACTATCATCAATCACTTGTATTTTTTCTAAATAAATCAAGGCTTCATTTCCTTTATTCATGCCTTTATAAGTGTCGTATAGGCACTGGCAAGCATTCTTTTCTTCTTTAAGGATTCCAATATCTTTACTGATACGAAGGGCTTTTTCACAGTATTCCACTGCTTTGAAGTAGTTAGCTTGCGCTTGGTAGATATTACCAATGCTGCCCATGGTATAAGAAATTCCCCTTTTGTCTCCAATTTCTTCTCTAATCTTCAAACTGAGTTGGAAATATTCTAATGCTTTTGTATAGTCCTTATGCTTTTCGAAGATTTCACCAATGTTGCCAATGACATGCGCGTTGCCATTTTTGTCCCCAATTTTTTGGTAAATCTTCAAACTACGTTGGTAATAATCTAGTGCTTTGGTATTATCGTCTTCTACTTTGTATATGTTTCCAATGTTTACCATGATAAAAGCAATTCCTCTTTTGTCTCCGATTTCTTCTCTAATCTTTAAACTGCGCTGGTAATAATCTAGTGCTGTGGTATTATCCCCTTGTGCTTGGTAGATGGTTCCAATGCTGCCCATGGTAAAAGCAATTCCCTTATTGTTTCCAATTTCTTGGTTAACCTTCAAACTACGCAGGTAATATTCCAAAGCTTTGGGGTAGTCACCTTGATTATGGTATATACTTCCAATGTTGCCTATGACATGAGAGATGCCCTTTTGTTCTCCAATTTCTTGGTAAATATTCAAACCGCGCTGGTAATATTCCAAAGCTTTGGTATAGTCGCCCTGGTTATAGTATGTGCTTCCAATGTTGCTTATGACTGGTGCACTTCCCTTTTTGTCTCCAATTTCTTGGTTAATCGCTAAACTAAGCTGATAATATTCCAAAGCTTTGGGGTAGTCGCCTTTATTTCTATTGTAAACCCCCATAAGGTTGTATGCCATTGACTTCGCTTTTGGATACTTGTGTTCCTCGCCATAGTCCAACAGCGCTTGAGCTAAGACGATGGCTGTATCGGGGTTGGAATAAAGAAAACCATTCCAAATGTAATTTTTATAGGCTTTTGAACGAGTAGAATCGGCCTGTGTTTTGTCTTGCCAAACGTCATACAAAGAATCGAGCTTGGTTTGTGC
The DNA here is from genome assembly GCA_018669945.1 of Flavobacteriales bacterium. Classification (GTDB taxonomy): domain Bacteria; phylum Bacteroidota; class Bacteroidia; order Flavobacteriales_G; family NORP312; genus NORP312. Next base: position 3,422 of record JABHTA010000121.1, on the reverse strand, counting down.
TGATAAACTTATACATATAATTAATAGAAGAATAGAAAAGATACTATTTAAAATACGTTCGCTTTTTATCTTTGAATATTTTACAACCATTTTGTTTAGATTGGAAAGATAATCGAAAATTTGAACCCAGTCTATCTTTGGTTTGTTTTTTTAGTTTATAGGCGCGTTAATGAACCCATAGTTTGGGCATGAAACTATGGTGTTAAACATATTAGGTAACATATTTTAAATAAAATGTCTTACCACTTTAAACCAATACCAACAATTAGATTGTAGCTTAAATCTTGACCACTTTAAAATGTTTTTCAAAATTACTGTTGTAGCATTTGATAAAATAAGTTCCAGAAACATAACCATCTAAGGACATTGTAGTTTTCCAACCACCATCTTTTGATATTAAACTGGTTTTAATTGTTCTACCCAAATTATCGTAAACCAATATGTTTATGGTGTTATTTAGAGCAGAGCTCGATTCAATTTCAATAGTAAAATAGCTGTTAGTTGGATTTGGATATATTTTGATTCCGTCTATGAAGACATTACCTTCAATGCTCAATGCTTCAACTTCAATAGGAACATTCATCTCATACAAACAGACATTTGCTGCATCTTGAACCACTACGTTGTATGGACCCACTGGTAAGTCGAGAAATTCATTGTCCGAAACAAAGTTCTGTCCTCCGTCAATACTATATTGGTAAGGCCCGACTCCCGAAGAAGGATTGATTACAATAGAACCATCCGTAGTTACAACAGATGTAGCATTGGTTGAGGTTATATCCGCAGAGGTGAATTCACATGCTTCAATAGATACAGTTTCCTGATAGTCGCAAAGACCAGTAGCACCTTGAATAAATACATCATAATCTCCAGGAGCTAAATTGATGAATGTATTAGAATCAATAAATGATTGTCCACCATTAATACTGTACAGAAATGGACTTACCCCGCCATTGGTATTAATTGTAATAGCACCATCATCAATAGACGTTGAAGTTGTGTTGGATACATTTACACTTGCTGTAAATCCACATCCAGTTCCATCAGGGCAAAATCCTTCTTCGGCCAAAGAGCCAAACTCGCCATCATTGTATACGAGATTATTACCAGATGCATCTAAAACTTCGAAATGCCCAATTCCATAGTCACAGCAAATTCCGTCTCCAAATGAGTCGTATACCTTTAAAGTAAAACAAGAGCCATAATCCACACAAATGTCTTCGGTATGGATTAGTGTACCAGATGCTAAGGATCCAGTTGCAACAATTTGATACGCTCCTTCGTCATACAATTCCCAAGAGGTTTCCTGGGGATAATCATCAGCATCTATAATTAACGTGATTACGTCATAATCTGAATCTAGAGTTGTATTTGTAGTAGCTACATTGTTGGTAATATCTCCATCTACTTGGTTGTTTGTACTCAACAAGTTAAGCACGATATTATTATTGATTTGTACTAGGTTATCATCAACAATTATTTCTACAATTTCTTGATTTTGATATGGTATATCAACAGTAGCGCTTACTGTGTCTACAGCAATTCCATTAACTATTATCTCAATCTCTACATTGGTAATGGTCGTCTCCCCTTGGTTGGTGATAATTGCATCGACTTCAACAACGTCATCACAAAGAACCGCTAGTTCCCCAAGAGAAAGTTCCCCATCTAATAAGTGTAGTTTACTCAAAACAACGTTCAACGTATCATTATTGCCATATTCGTCATCGAAATCAGTCACAATACCTGTTACATTATAATCACCAATAATTGAAAAATCTTGTGGTACAGTAAATTGGAAATCAGCATCGCTAAATGGGTGAATAGTGTCGGTAATCGTTATGGTTTCCATAAATTGAGCATCTATCATTAATGTGATATCAAAATCATGCATATCGTTCATTCCAGTATTGGCAATTTTTGCAGTTACCAGTTCGCTGCTTCCTAGGCTTGAAGAAGATTGAGGATTCACAATTTCTGTAACAGCCAAATCATTATTGGCCTTAATATCTGCCCAAAACGAAACCCATGGTCTTGCCTGTTTAATAACCAATAGATCTTGAGCTGTCACCTTATATTCGATATCCATTGCAAAACCTTCTGCTCCTACAACATCGTAAAGTATGGCAAATTCATCGTGAATTACAGTAAGGTAATCTCTCATTTGATCCAGATATATTTGATCCATAACCAGTTCACCTGGATTTACTAGGTTAGATAATCTTAATACGAGGTAGCCAGCACCTTGTGTAGGATCTTCATACAATAAAATTTCCTCTGGTATTGAGTTCGGGTCAGGATTTGTAATCAACGATTCTCCTACCTGTGTATTTAGATAAAAGGTACTATCCGTTTCATAAATTGGGTCAATACTAATCCCAACACCATTCGATTTTTCTTCTTCAAAGTTTGGGTGACATAGGACCCCCATAGCTGCGATGAAATGATCTACGCGATAAAAGTCTCTTTCCTCGTATGCCCTAAAATTCCACATACTGGCATACACTTGTTTAATAGATTTAGAGATATGCCCTTCAGTAAGGTGTTGCGTTTTAGAAGTATATAAACCCGCACCACTAAATCCGGGTAAATCTTCATTATTAGTACTCGATCGACATCTAACAGCAGTACCAATTGGGAAGGAATCATGCATGGTTTGTAACTCATCCATCATCCATTGCGGCATTGGAGCATCTTTAATGTCTCTTCTAAAATCTTTTAAACGTTCTGTGCGAAAATTGATATCAGTTATGAAAGTTGGGTTGTTTATCATGACATCAGCTTCTTGATAAAAGTTGTTGAATTTCATAAATTCATCGTAGTAGTAAAATGGAATTCCAAAACCATCGGGTATTGTGCCATCCGGAAACCCAAATGATCTCATGGTTGCAACGTTAGAGCATTTAGCACCGAAAGAAGTAGACATTCCAAATTCAATTGAATCTAAGGGCATTATTGCTGTAATACTTAGATCTCGAACAGGAATTTGTGGTTCTGTTGGTCTGAGGTCCTCATACCAGGTATTTACTTCTGCCAATGTTGCTTCTCTTATTTGAAATTTCTCATTTTCTACTTTGTAATAAATATAGCCATCTAGCAAGTTTACTATTGAATCTATCGATAAAGGATCTTTGATATATGCATTAGGAACATTATCTTGAATAGCTCTTAAATTAACATGCGATAAAGGAGTTTGTATTACAGAAGTTATGATTCCTCCTACTCGAGGCAGTGAATTCGGCAAGGCATCGTACAAAACGATATCTCGTGATCCTGGTGTTTCATTAAGCGACATATGTTTAAAGAAGCCATATCCCTCCGCTTCGTGGAAAGGTATATAATCGATTTCAGCGAAAACATCAGACTCTAAAACGACTTCTATTCTAGAGCCAACAAAATCAGCGGCATATGTCGAGTTGTAT
>JABHTA010000191.1 GCA_018669945.1 Flavobacteriales bacterium | reverse complement strand
GATGAATTAGGAGAGTTTTACAAGACCGATTTAAGCTCTAATGGGGTAGATTCAAACCTTCAATCGGAAGCTCTGGAAGCTGGAATTACAGGAAAGTGTTTGGTAATGACTACTGATGACGCTTCAAGAACAATGAACACTTTTTTAGGTATAACTGAATCGTATTCCAAGGCTGAAATCAAAGAAGCTGCTCTTAAAGATGCTGAATATCTTTATATTGAGGGGTATTTAGTTACTTCAGAAAATGGTCAAGACGCTATGAAACACGCAAAAAAATTAGCTGAAGATAATGGAGTTAAAACTGCTTTGACTTTTTCTGACCCGGCTATGGTAAAGTATTTTAAAGAGCCAATGGTATCAGTAGTTGGTAGCGGTGTAGATTTACTGTTCTGTAATGAAGAAGAGGCTATGTTGTATGCTGGCAAAGACAATCTATCAGAAGCACAAGAGGCTTTGAAGAGTTCTGCTAAAAAATTCGTAATTACACTTGGAGAAAAAGGTGCAATCGTTTTTGATGGAGAAACTTTCATTGATATTAAACCTAATAAAGCGGAAGCGCTCGATACAAACGGTGCTGGAGATTTATTTGCTGGGGCATTTCTATATGGCATTACAAACGGTAAAAGCTATGCTGATGCGGGAAAACTTGCTTCTATGGCGTCATCTAAGGTAGTAACTCAGTTTGGCCCTAGACTTGAATCGAAACAAGTCAAAGAAATTTTAAATGCGCTATTGGTTGAGGCATAAGTATACCTAAAGACTAATATTTAGAAAGCCTTTCGATTAATTTTGAGAGGCTTTTTTGTTTTATAGGTAACCTATTTTCTATAGAAAAGTTTGTATAATACCTGTGTTTTTGTAAAAATAGCATCTGAACTTCGTCCCATTGTTTGGCAGAGTATTCTGTTCCGTGTTTAATGAGTTCTTTATATAAAGTTTCTGCTATTGCTTCGAAATCTTCTCTTCCAAAGTAATCGAAATCGGCATCAACCATTATTTGTTCCCAGTGATTTCGCGGCTTGATGTGTGAAATTGTTGCTTCAATCATTCCTGAAATAATTTCTATTTCTGAATAAGTGTAACCAAATTCTGGCAGTGTTTCTTGCGCAAGGTCAATTGCCAATCTTTCGTTATTTTCGTATTCAAAAATAAAGCCTGTATCGTGATAAAGCGCTGCCGTTTTGACCATTGTAATTTCTTGAAGCGAAAAGCCTTCGCTTTTTGCAATTAATTCCGTTGTTTCAATAACATCAAGCGTGTGGTGTAAGCCATGGTAAACTAGGTCATCGGAAAGTTCTCCTTCTAACCGATTAACAACGTATCTATGTGCTTCTATATAGTTCACCGCAAACCGTCTATTCTCTGCTGCATATTCCGTTTTAATGACCACAATGGACGTTTACTGTCAAAACTATCGGAAAGTTCAGCGTGTTGATATTGACCCATAACCGTTTTTAAAACGTAACTAAACCCTTTTGACCCTTCTGCATTTACTCTTTCTCCCCTTGCGTAAAACAGCAAAGGATAGACTTTAATTTTGACCATCCCCACTGTTTACTCCGTCGAATATGGTCAACCATTTTGGTGTAACCAATAGTAATAACCACTCGGCGTCTTGAATAATGTCTAAACCTTTGGATTGAACAGTTTTAGATGAGAACGAATAATTTCGAATAAATGAGTTCCTGTTTTGGTTATAAGCAAAACTCGAAAAAATAGACACCAAAATAATAATTAGAGCGTTCCAAGGAGTATCGCTAGCGCTTTTTCTATTCATTATTCGACCTGTTTTCATTTTTTAGTGCTGCTAATCTCTTTTAATCGATTGCGAAAATACCTAGCTTTGCCCAAAAATTTTTACATTGTACCAAATTACAAAAAATTAACATTATGAGTAAAGGTGTAGTTCTTGTTCCAACTGATTTTACTTCCGTTGGAGATTGTGCGATAAATCACGGTGGTGTGATGGCAAAATCGTCTAGCAGAAAGTTAATTATTCTTCACGTTGTTGAAAAATTTCCTGAAGTAGATGGGGCAAAAAACAAAGTTAATGAAGTTGCCATTAAAGCGGCAAGTGAATTTGGAATCGAAGTAGAGGGAATGGTTCGTGTAGGAAATATCTTTGAAGATATTGGCGAAACTGCTGCTGAATTAGGAGCTAAACTTATTATTATGGGAACCCATGGAGCTAAAGGGATGCAACGTTTTGTTGGCAGCTATGCGATGAAAGTTGTTACAAACTCGATTGTTCCATTTATTATTGTTCAAGAAAAGCGGGCTGAAACGAATGGATATGCTAATATTATTTTACCTCTTGATTTAGAAAACGCTACGAAACAAAAACTGAGTTATGCTGTAGAGATTGCTAAGCACTTTAATTCTAAAATTCACTTATTGTTCGAAAAGGTTGAAGACGCTATTTTTAAGCAAAAATTAGCTGGAAATATAATCTTCGCTAAAAAATATCTGGCAGAGAATAATGTTTCATTTACTACAAAAGTTTCGGAAGGCGATGATGATTTCGAGGGAAACATAATCCGTTATGCTGTAAGTAATAACTGTGATTTAATCGCGATTATGAATTTAGATGATGGCTTCTTGTCGAACATTATGGGAGAAAGCTCAGAGCAAGAATTGATTACAAACGAAGCTCAAATTCCAGTATTAGTTGTTAACCCAACTGCGACAATAACAGGTGGTGGTGTTGGTCTGTTCTCTTAATGCTCTAAAGAAATACTAATTTAAAAGGCGACTCGATTGGGTCGCCTTTTTTAATACTTATTCTTCTTGTATCTCTCCTTTATCTCAATTAATCTGAGTTGCTTGTTCGCTTCTCTTGTTTCAATTGCCGTCTTCGTAAAATACTTATGTGCTGTTAAAAACTTAATCTGGAGCTCATCCCACGATTTAGCATCTTTTACAATGCCATAGGCAATAAATTCAGACATTAAATCATTCGAAATAGGATAAAAATCATCTCTGCCTAAATAATCTAAATCCGCATCACAAATTATTTCTTCCAATAAAGTTTTTGGCTGTTGAGGGATACTTGTTGCTAAAATTAGACTTTCTATCATGTCTAGTTCTTTGTCTGAATAACCATAAACAGGCAGTGCTTCTCTCGCCATTCTGGCCCCAATAAGCTCATTTTTCTCATATTGTTCTACAAATCCTCCATCGTGGTACAAAGCGGCCGTTTTAAGTAAAAACAGCTCTTCTCCTTTTATCTCCTCCCCTTTCGCAATTCGCTCTGCGGCAGCACAAACGTCTACCATGTGATTAATATTATGATAAGTAAGCTCTTTAGATAG
>JABHTA010000230.1 GCA_018669945.1 Flavobacteriales bacterium | reverse complement strand
GGGGGCTGGAAAAGGATTTGTTGGTACCCTTTAAGGAACAGCGTGCAAAAATGGAAGAAGGGCGCTGGTATGTCGTGTATATGGATCTTGATGATGAAACTGAAAGACTCTATGCTACAAACAAACTTGAACGAAGGTTGCAAAATCATGAGTTATCAGTAGCTGTTGGAGATGAAGTCGATTTAATGGTTTACCATAAGTCTGAATTGGGTTATTCAGTTATTATAAAAGGAGAGCATAAAGGTTTGGTATTCAATAGTGATGTGCATAAGGAGCTAAATATTGGAGAGAAACTGAAAGGGTACATTAAGAACATTCGAGAAGACAACAAGGTAGACGTTACATTGCAAGCAGTCGGTTATGACAACTTTAATGACTCTAATGTTGATCTTGTTTACAACACATTAGTTGAGAATAACGGAGAATTGGCACTGACTGATAAAAGCTCTCCCGAAGCTATTTCTTTACAGTTCGGGATAAGCAAAAAAGCATTTAAAAAGGCGCTGGGTTCTTTGTATAAGCAGCGAAAAGTATCTATCGAAGCTAGTGGAATAAAGTTGGTTTAAGATTTAGGGGTAATTGGAATTATAAAATTTAGATAATCCAAGGAATAATCGCCTTTCGATCTTTGGGGTAGTTGTCGAAGTTATTTTTATACCATTTATGGTGTTTCATTGCTCTTGGAAATAGGTTCGCGGCGGTCCATACTAAAAATGTTAGTGCTGGAAGATTCCATGCCATTAAAGCAAAACCAGTCCATTGTAGAAACTCGGTGAGGTGGTTTGGGCAAGATACGTAATTAAATAAATAACCAAACGGGATCTTATATCCTGTTTCACCAGGTTGTCTAAGCTTAATTAAGGTGCTGTCGCTTAACTGATTGAAAACAAAAGCTATTATGAATATTATAAGACCTGCAAAGAAATTCCATTCGGTAAAATTGATGTTTTTGTATTGCTCCATATCAGCTAAGAAATACCCATTGAGGCCAGCGTTAAAAAAATTAAAAAATATTGCAGAGCCAACAATCGCTAGTGGCATTTTCTTCCCCTTAGTTCTTAATCTAAATGGAAAAACAAAGGTTCTATTTAGATAATGGATTAGCCACAATATGCTCAGCACCGAAGCGTATAAACTTTGATTTGAAGTTACAAAAAAGAACAAGATAATAGCGAAAGAAGGGATTTCCATTAGTATCCATCCAAGGCGGTTCGAAACCTCAGGCCCCCAGCCAGTTTCAATGTGTCTTCCGTATGGTGCCGTAACAAATTGCAATAGAATAAAGGCTAAGATGGCAACTGCACCCCACAAAAAGCAAATAATATTGAAGATTTCATTATTCATTTTCTTTATTATTCCAATTCAGCAAATCCTCAATGGTTTCTTCAATCGGTCGGCAAGTGTGATTAAGTTCTTTTTTAGCTTTTGACGAATCTACTCTTTTAGGCGCATTTTTTAATGCCAATAAACTTTGTTTAGTAATTGGCCAGGGAATCTTGAAGAACTTCTTATATGTTTTGATGAATGGATAAATGAATAAAAGAACATCTAACGAAATCTCAATGAGTTTTCGTTCTGGGTTAGAAAATTGCGCCAATTTGTTTACAGGAACAAAAGCGCCTCCTGTATTATATATTTCACCACTTCTACCTTTATTAAACGAATTAATAATGGTCTGAGAAAGGTCACGCACATCTACTACGTCATAGCCACCAGAGGTAATGGCTGGTGTTTTCCCATTAGCCATATCAAATAATATTTTACCCATTAAGGAAGGCCTGCTATCTGGTGGGCCAACGATAGAAGTAGGTCTCAGAATAATAGCATTAAGACCATTATCTACAGCATTTATAACTAGCTGTTCTGCTTTTGCCTTGCTCCATGGATATGTATAATCGTTTTGCATTTTGTATGGGCGCGATTCATCAAATATTTCATTGTGTTTAGGTTCTATAACAGCATGAGAGGAACTAATATGAATAAGCCGAGTAATATTTTCAGCTAGGCATGCTTCAATTATATTTTGAGTTCCATTAACATTTGTATCAAATACATGTTTTTCAAATCGATCTTCTACCGAAACAACACTTGCACAATGCACGACATGCGTGCACTCATCTAGAAGCAGTTTAGCACTTTTTGAAGTTTTTATGTCACCCTTCACCCAAGTTAAATTGTTGTTTTTTGTAGGAGGCAAAAAAGAGTGGTACAGTGCTTTTACAGGAAAACCTTGGTTAAGCAGTAATTCGATAAGACTCGTGCCCAAATGGCCACTGCCACCAGTTACCGCAACTTTAATTGGAGAAGACATTGTTTAGTTAAACTTAATCTCTTGTGATACTGAATTTACATTGGATAATTAACATATTGACACGCCCTTAATTTTCGTAAAAATAGAACAAAGAAAGAGTTTGGTATTCAATTTTCTAATTGAAAAATGGTTCACCATTATCTTTAGAACATTCTAATCGTTTCTTGATATATGGATTAGGTTGCGCAAAATCTTCCTCTGATATCTCAATTTCTTTATCATCATAGACGGCCTTCATATATAGCCCCCAAATAGGCAAAGCCATGTTGGCTCCTTGGCCTAAAGAACCACTGTTAAATCGTATGGATTGATCTTCTGCACCAACCCAAGCCCCAGAAACTAAGTCTGGGGTAATACCGATAAACCAACCATCGGTACTGTTTTGTGTAGTTCCGGTTTTACCTGCAATAGGGGCTTTTAATCCGTATTTCCAACGGAGTCGCATAGAGGTTCCACTAGTTTTGTCTCTGTCTTTGTTATAAGCCCCATCAACAACACCTTTCATCATATCGAGCATTGTATATGCAGTTTCTTCATTCATTGCTCGGCTAATTTTTTGTTCATTGGTATAAATGGGGTTCCCATATTTGTCTTCTACTCGGAGAAGGAATGTGGGCTCATTCCATATACCTCCATTCGCAAAAACACCATAAGCCCCAATCATTTCTATTAGCGAGATGTCTGATGTACCTAGACAAAGCGAAGCTGTGCTTTGTAATTCACTGGTAATTCCCATTTTTTTACATTGAGTTTCAAGGGCACCTGGACTCATTTTATTCATGATATAGGCAGCGATGTTATTCATTGAATTAGCAAGCCCGTATTTGAAACTCAACATTCCATTGAATTTTGGGGAATACTTAGGTTCCCAATCTTCCATCAAGCCAAACTTCCCTTTTTCAATTCTGTAAGGCATGTTCGGAATTTCATCGCATGGATTTATAACTCCATCATTAATCGCGAGTGAATATAGAATTGGTTTAATGGTGGAGCCAACTTGACGTTTACTTTGACTGACATGGTCGTAGCTGAAATATCGCTTGTCAATTCCTCCAACCCACGCATTGATATATCCTGTTGATGGCTCCATAGAGAGAAAGCCTGCATGTAAAATCCCTTTCATATATTTAATTGAGTCTATTGGGCTCATGTTTATTTTCTTTTCGCCCTTCCAAGAGAATACTTTAGTTTGATGCGGAGTCTTAAAAATGGTTTCTATTTGTTTTTGTGTTTTTACTGGTTGTGTGTGTTCGCAATACTTACAGAAATATTCATCACCTTTATCGTTCTCTTGTTTTTCGATAACATTGGCACCTCTGCCACATCCACCACATTGTTTCCCACTAAGCACTCTGTATCTATGAGTATTCTTCACTTCTCGCTCAATAGCAGTGTTAAATTGTTGCTTAGTGTATGTTTTGTTATATGGTTTATACTTGTTGTTTTTGATGTCTGAATTAAACTGAGTTTGCAACGTTTTGCCTAAGTGCTCAGCGACAGCATTTTCGGCATGATCTTGAAGTCTTGAATTGATTGTAGTATAGATTTTTAATCCGTCTTTGTAGATGTTGTATGGCTCGCCATTACTATTTGTGTTTACATAGCCTCCGAATATATTTTTCTCGTGAAGTATTTCTTGAACCTGCTTTTTAAGTATGTCTCTAAAGTAAGTCGCACGGCCTTGGTTATGTCTTACAACTTGAAAATTAAGACCCAGCGGCAGTTGCTTTAACGAATCGAATTCTTCTCTAGAAATGTACTCGTTTCGCATCATTTGAAACAGAACAACATTCCTTCGTTTAAGAGTACGCTCTGGCTTTGTATTCGGGTTAAATAATGATGGGTTTTTAAACATTCCGATTAATAATGCCGACTCAGTAATTGTTAAATCAATTGGTTTTTTGTAGAAATACACATGCGCTGCTTGTCTTATACCAACTGCTTGATTGATGAAATCGAACTTGTTGTAGTACATTGTAATGATTTCATTTTTCGTATAACTTCGTTCAAGCCGTGCGGCAATAATCCATTCTTTCAATTTTTGGAGAATGGCTTTAAATTTGTTTTTATTTCTCGTTTCATGGAACAACATTTTTGCGAGTTGCTGGCTAATTGTGCTCGCTCCACCATTGGTTCCTCCGTAAGCAATGGCACGAGCTAATCCTCTAGCATCAATTCCTGAATGATTACGAAATCGTTCATCTTCAGTCGCTATTAATCCTTGAACTAAATGTGATGATAAATCTTCAAATTCAACATTAATTCTGTTTTCCTTGTAAAAGCTACCCAATGTTTTTCCATCTGAAGTAATAACCTCTGAAGCAAGGAAAAATTTAGGATTTTCAAGTTCATCAAATGTGGGAAGCTTGCCGAATAGCCCCCAGCTTATTAAGAACATTAATAGAACTAAAGAACTCATTCCAATGACAAATAGCTTCCAAAAAAGTAATGCAGGAGATTTTTTTTCTTTCTTATATAATTTTTCCATTCGGTGATAAAGCTAACAACTATTCGGTTTAGACTCAATAAAACGGATAATTCCTTATTATTGTATCAAACAGAAAGGAAATGAGTAAGAAGCAAGTTGTGAACAAGAAATCGTTAAATTTTTTAGAATCCTATATCAATAATTGTGCACCAACAGGGTTTGAATCTGAAGGACAAAAGCTATGGTTAGATTATGTTAAACCATATGTAGATAAAACATTTGTAGATAACTATGGAACAGCGGTTGGTGTTATTAATCCTGACGCAAAATTTAAGGTTGTAATTGAAGGACATGCTGATGAAATTTCGTGGTTTGTAAATTATATTTCTAGCGATGGGTTTATTTATTTGATTCGAAATGGTGGTTCTGACCATATGATTGCGCCTTCAAAGCGAGTAATTATACATACGGATAATGGAACGGTTGATGCAGTTTTTGGATGGCCTGCAATTCATACCAGAAGGGGAGGAGGTAAAGAGGAAGCGCCAAAGATTTCTAATATTACTTTAGACTGTGGTTGTTCAACAAAAGACGAAGTTGAAAAACTTGGAGTTAAGGTTGGGCATGTTGTTACATATACAGACGAATTTATGGTACTTAACGATAAATTTTATGTAGGTAGAGCATTGGATAATAGAGTTGGTGGGTTTATGATTGCTGAAGTTGCTCGTATGTTGAAAGAAACAAAGACCAAATTACCTTTCGGATTGTATATCACGAATTCGGTGCAGGAAGAAGTCGGTTTGCGTGGTGCTGAAATGATTGTAGAAACTATTAAACCGGATGTTGCCATTGTTACTGATGTAACTCACGATACACAAACACCAATGATTAATAAAAAGATTGAAGGCGATTTAGCTTGTGGTAAAGGCCCAGTTTTAACCGTTGGCCCTGCGGTACATAATAACTTATTGAAGTTGATAATAAAAGCGGCAGAAAAAGCGAAATTGCCTTACCAAAGATCTGCTGCTTCTAGGTCTACAGGTACAGATACCGATGCTTTTGCATATGCGAATGGTGGAATACCTTCTGCATTGATTTCGTTGCCTCTTCGCTACATGCACACTACTGTTGAGTCGGTCCATAAAGATGATGTGGATAATGTTATCCGTATGATTTTCGAAAGCATAAAAGCAATAAAAAACAACCATGATTTTAGGTATATCAAGTAGAGATGAGACTTCGATTGTTCTCTTTTCTATTTTGCTGCTCACTGTTTTGTAAATCGCAGGATGACTCATTGAATGTTACATTCGAGCATGTGCGGGAATTAGGTTTAGTTTTTGAATATTCTCAGCGATTCATCAAGCCTTTTAGTCAGACGGGAAAGGACTGGTTGCGAATGTCTCCATACTTTAACTGGAGAACAAAAAACGGAAATCAGTGGGTACTGAATTGGAATCGTTTTGATGCTGTCTTTAAAAGATCAGACGATATTTTCACTCCTGATTATTTTGATGCTGAATTAGGTAAAAGCCTTCAGTACAATGTTTTGATTGGTGGCAGAAAGGACAAGAGCTTTTACCCTAAAATCGGTATAGAATCACAGTTCAATTTGTCTTATTATATGCGCATCCCCCATGTTGGTAATTCATTTAAACGTCAGGATTTTAGGGCAATTTTAGGGCAAAATTTATCATTTGGCTTTGTAACGAGAGGTAAAAGGTTAACGACTAATGTAAGTGTAGGGATGAATTTTATAGAAGCAGCAGTAACTGTGCTTCGCACTGACAACCCTCAAGTACCAATTAGAAATCGGACCCAGGGTATTATAGATATTGATCTCCCAATTTACAGGTTATACAGTCGGTGGGGGATTGCATACATTTTATAAGGGCTACTTGTTCTCAATAATCATTACCTTTTTATTGAAATCCGCTGTAGCGTTAATTACTGCTTTGTATTCTTGTATTCGTTCTTTTGGATAGTTTATAGTTGTGCAGTACTCTTTAACTATTATAGATATTACGTTATCTATAATGGTATTTCAGTGAAATAAACCATATAATGTCAAAACTAAAAATGAAGTAATATTTTTTCAATTTTAATATTTATAAAATACTTTGAGATAATTAAGTAATTGCTACTTTTGCCGTCCTTAATAAAGTTCATTAAAGGAGAGGTGCCTGAGTGGCCGAAAGGACTTGTTTGCTAAATAAGCGTACCCCAAAAGGGTACCCTGGGTTCGAATCCCAGTCTCTCCGCATTTGTCTTGTTGAAGTAAAACTTTGTTGTACTTTTGCATTATTGTTCGGGGTGTAGCGTAGCCCGGTTATCGCGCCTCGTTTGGGACGAGGAGGTCGCAGGTTCGAATCCTGCCACCCCGACACAAAAAAGGCCAACATTGTTGGCTTTTTTTATTATCTGTTGGCTGAACAACATAATACGGGCGCGTAGCTCAGCTGGATAGAGCACCTCCCTTCTAAGGAGGCGGTCATAGGTTCGAATCCTATCGGGCTCACACTAAGGTTT
>JABHTA010000113.1 GCA_018669945.1 Flavobacteriales bacterium | reverse complement strand
TTGAATAACGCTCATTTGAAACTCCCTTTTTACTTTGCCTACAAAAAGGCCATCAGCTACAACCATGATAATTTCTTTATGCGTGTTGTGTGGTCTGCTGAAATGGACAGAACACAGATAAAACCCAAAGGAGTTTATAAAATTAATACTCCTGAAGAAATTTCTTATTCATACTCTGACAATTCTACATTAAGCATGTTTTATCTAAATAGCGAAGTTAGTATAGGCTTTCGTTTCGGAGAAAAGAAAACTAAGGCTGAGAAAAAAGCAAAGAAGGCTAGTAAGAAGTAACTACCCCCTCCTCCATTTTTCAATAATATCTTTTGCTTCTTCAGCTTCTCCCCAACCTTGAAAAATCATTTTATCGGAACTATAATTTAGCAACCACGTTTTTATTATTTCGAAAACTGCAGAATCCATTTGAGCAACAGAATTTCCTTTTACAATTTGTAGTGACTCATCAACTGGAATAGCAATTAATTTGTCATCCTGCTCGCCTGCATCTAGCAATTTACAAACACCTACAACTTTACATTCAACAACAGTTCCTGTTTCAATTGCTGAAGCAACTACAAAAACATCAATTGCATCGCCATCTCCTCCTCTATCTTTATCCATTATGGTTGATGGAATAAACCCATAGTTGGCTGGATATGGCATAAACTGAATTATTCTATCCTTACCATCTCGTTGATCACATGAAAAAGAATTAGAATCGTAGTTGTATTCTATTTTATGATTTGTTCCTGCTGGAATTTCAATTACACAATTTACATTACCTGTTTTTGAATATACTGGCACTTTACTGTAATCAAAATCATTTAAGCATGAAGAAATTGAAACGATAAAACTTAATGCAATAACTTTAATGCCCGTGTTCACGCCCCTTAATCTTTCCATTTCTATAAGCATCATCATCTTTCTTAAGTTCTTTTAATAATTCATCCGAAGCTTTTTCTCCTAAATGCTCCAAATCTGGCTGACCAGCATTAACCCACGCAGTGTACCACATACACCCTATAGTAATAATGGCGCGTTTCATTCTTCTTTCAACCATGCCATCCATCATCACATGAAATTCGGCAGAATATTCTCTAGAATATTGCTTCATAGTGGTTGTGCCTCGTGTTTCATAATTGTATTTCTGATCCTTAGGAAACTTTTCGTTCAGCTCTCTCTCAAAGTCTAATACAGAATCTAAAGCAGCATGACTTTGCTCTATAGTGGTCCAGAAATAATCTCGTGGGTCATCAATGTATTTTGCTTTCCCAACCCAAAAATCGTAGTCTTCTGAAAACAACTCAGGCAATCGAGATTCCCAAAAGCCATGAATTCCTTTTTGATTTGTCATCTGTCCATTATAATTTTCAGTAGTATGTAACGGCACATGAGAATCACCAATATAGTGACCAAAATCTGCTGAATATTTAAGAATTCTATCCAAATCTTGATCCTTGAACGCTCTAGTTAAACGCCCCAACATTACTTCCAAATGCCAAGGTACAATACCATATTCTTGAATGGTATCTTCTGTATATTTAGCAATTGCATCTTCCCATTTTCGAGGCATTACTCCAAATGGATCTTCTTCACTATAATGATCAATGTCTATAAAATGACGAGGCGCTTCTCCATCAACAGCATATCTCCTCTTATCTGGGTCAACAGCATGTTCAGTTATAAATTCAATGTGTTTTTTGTAAAACACGATCATATCTGGTGGAAGAGTAAATACAGAAAGTCTATTTATCCTCTTATGAGCATAAAACCCCCAAGAATACGTAGTTGAATATCCGATAAAAAAAAGCGCTGCGGCAACGGTTAATACAATTAATACCTTTTTCATTCTGATGCTAAAGATAGAATTTCTTTTCTATCAATTTATGGAATTTCAACGATGGCAACATCATACTATCAAATCCATTGTTAAACTAAAACTCATTGTTATGAAATCCATCATGTTATATTCGGCATTAATTCTAGGAACATTATTTAACACAATCCCACTTATTACACTCTCAACAAACACGGGCAATTTAAAAGGAAAAGTTATTGATAAAGACACAGGAGAGCCGATGCCTTTTGTTCAAGTATCTTTAACTGACTCGCTAGGAACAGAAATTGGCACAACTAGTGACTTTGACGGTAAATACAGTATAAAACAAATTAATACAGGTACCTACACATTAAAAGCAAAATTCGTTGGTTATGAGTCAGCCGAAATAAATAATGTAACTATCAGT
>JABHTA010000183.1 GCA_018669945.1 Flavobacteriales bacterium | reverse complement strand
TTTTTTGCTTATCCCAAACTGCAAAGAAATAGCTTCAGGAGAGCTTTTATCAGTAAGTGCCAATTTGCCGTTATTCTCAACTAATGTGTTGTAAACAAGGTCAACATTATAGTCATTAAAATTGTCATAACCGATTGCTTGCAATGCAACGTCTAACTTGTTGTCATCTCGAATATTCTTAATATACCCTTTTAGCTTTTCGCCTATGTTTAGCTCTTTATAAACATCGCTATTGAATACCAAACCTTTATGCTCTCCTTTTATAATAACAGAATAACCTAATTCAGATTTATGGTAAACCATTAAATCGACTTCATCTCCAACGGCTACTGATAACTCATGATTTTGCAGCCTTCGTTCAAGTTTGTTTGTCGCATAGAGTCTTTCTGTTTCATCATCAAAATCCATATACACAACATACCAACGGCCTTCTTCCATTTTTGCACGTTGTTCCTTAAACGGAACTAACAAATCCTTTTCCAAACCCCAATCCATAAAAGCCCCAACTGCAGAAACATCAACAACTTGTAAAAGCGCAAATTCTCCTAAATGTATTTTAGGAATAATGTTAGTTGCAACCTTACGCTCTTCATAATCGAGATAAACGAAAACCTTTATTTTATCTTCAATTTCATACTCTTCTGGACAGTATTTATTGGGTAAAAGAACATCTTCGCCTTCCTCATCTCCTAAATACAAACCAACACTGGTATGACGTAAAATTGTTAATTCGTTGTATTTCCCAATCTCAATCACTTTGCAAATTTTCTGCAAAGTTATACAATGAAACTTGAAGTTAGCTCAAAGAGAATTATACTAGAACAACAAATCGCAAAGGGAGGGAAATCCATTTAGATAAACTTCAAGTACGTTTCTCTTGAGAAAATCAAAAAATAATGATAGAAAGTAGCACAAAAATTAATGGAGATTGCATCATAATTGTATCGTCTTGCGTTAAACAAAGGAGAGCAGAAAATATGCCATATAAAAGTAGCAACCTCTTTCTATTGTCAATAACTTGAATTTACACTACATTTGCCGCCTTAGAAAAATTAAACACTACAAGCTATGCACATAGAAGGCGCTTCTAAAATCATTGAGTCAATTAATCAAACCATTGGAAAAGATGGTCTTGACAACAAAAAACTAGTCCCTAAATTAAAAGAATTAAGAGAATTAGCTCGAAAAGAAGAAGATCCATTAGTGGTTAAAACACTTCGTTTAATATATGAATACCTAGAAGAAAATAATGCTTTTGATATAGTTCCTGCGGTAATTGTAGACGAAGAGGATGAAGAAGAAGAGCCGGAAGAACCAATGGATTTGACCGATACCGAAAACTTACAATATTTAATGCAGCTAATTGCTAAGTCTGAGAATCCATATAATCGTGAGGAAATAAAGGGTTACAGAACCGAACTTTGGGATATATAATCTGCACTTTCTGAAAACATTTTGAGGCCCTTTTCGTTTAATCGGAAAGGGGTTTTTCTTTAAGAAAAATATTTTAGCGATGTTTACACCGCTAATTTTCGTAGCGAGCGCTTTTTTTATATTTTTACCAGACAAAAATAAAACAGCAGATGAAATTTTTAACAAAAACATTTTCGGCGAGAAAAGGATCTCAAATAAAGGTAACCTTTAGCCAAGCTACAATTGTTAAATTGATGTCTAAGAGAGATCTTGATAAATATAGAAAATCTCAAACCCATACTTATTGGGGAGGTGATTTTAAAACCTCACCAGTTGTTTTTGATGTGCCCCGTAATGGCCAATGGTCTATTGTTGTTGAAAAAGGTACTAGAGCTAATCCTAGGTCTATTGAAGCTTCTATTGAATTAGTTTCTGGAGGACTTGAAACAACTGCTCTTCCTGGTGGAGGTAGGGTTCCGAAACCGAAAAAAATTAAGGAGGCTGCACCAGAAGAAAATTATGCCAGTGAAGATAATATGATGCCAGAAGGTGGCGATTTCTCTGATGATCACGCAGAAAGTAAGTCTGAATAGTACAAAGGTTTATTTTTTGTTTAAATCGAAATAATAGAGTCGAGAACTGTAACAATATGCATGAAAATTTCTTGTTTATGCATCGTCATACAAAATTGAAATTCTAATAGCAATAGTCAAAAGTATTTAACGAGGCTGTGAAATTCTAATAGACCATTCTATCAATATCCAACACAATAGCTATAACTATGGAAAGTCCTCTAGTTTTATACAATAAGATAAATAATTTTGGTAGATTGTTAGACATGAAATTCGAAGTATCAGAACCTGGTCGGGTAATTTATTCCATGCCCATTACCGAAGATATTCTTGCAACCACTTCTGCTGCTCATGGTGGAGCATTGGCGGCATTCATGGATGCAATAATCGGTGTTGCCTCATTATCCGCTGTGGCTGAAGAAGGAAAACTTGTTTCTACTGTTGAATTTAAAATAAATTATTTGAAGCCTGCATTTCTTAATGACCAACTTCGTGGTTTTGGTAAGGTAATAAAAAAAGGGAAACGTATTATCATTTCACAAGGCGAAATATTAAATCAAAAAGATGAATTACTGGCCATTTGCACTGGCACTTTAAATGCTTATCCAGTAGAAAAAAATGACATTCTTGGCTCTAAATAAAGTCATCATACTCTAACCATTTATTTAAAAACGATGCTGCATTCACTTTAGTTAATATATCTTGCGCACCAAATAAATTTACTATGAAAAAAATACTATTCGCTACACTATCGATACTAATTACTCTTGCTCTCTATGCTAAAAAAGGAGAAGAAAAAAAAGATGAAGGAAAATATAAAACCTCTACGTTCAGTGGTTTAAAATTTAGGAATATAGGACCCGCTTTAACCTCTGGAAGAGTTGCTGATATTGCTGTTAATCCAACCAATAGCGCAGAATATTACGTGGCTGTAGCTTCTGGTGGTGTGTGGAAAACTACAAATCATGGTACTACTTACTCCCCAATTTTTGACGGGCAAGGATCTTATTCTATCGGCTGCGTTACAATCGACCCAAGTAATCCACACACTATTTGGGTGGGCACTGGTGAAAACAATAACCAAAGGAGTGTTGCCTACGGTGATGGCGTATATAAATCTAATGATGGTGGCAAAAGCTGGATAAATGTTGGATTAAAAAAATCTGAACACATCGGCAAAATAATAGTTCATCCAAACAATTCAAACATCGTGTATGTTGCGGCTTATGGACCACTTTGGAGCGAAGGTGGCGATAGAGGTTTATACAAAACTGAAGATGGTGGTAAAAAGTGGGCCAAGGTTTTAGAGATTGATGAGCATACAGGGATCTCTGACATTGTTATGGATTCACGAAACCCTGATATTATATACGCTGCAGCCCACCAAAGAAGAAGACACACATTTACCTATGTCGGAGGTGGACCAAGTTCAGGAATACATAAAACTATAGATGGCGGCAAGAATTGGGATAAATTAACTTCTGGGCTTCCTTCAACTACTATGGGAAGAATTGGTTTAGCCATTTCTCCCGTAAATCCTGACTACGTATTTGCAATGATTGAAGCGGAGCAAGATAAACAAGGTTTTTACAGAAGCACAAACCGTGGTGCGAGCTGGACGAAAATGAGTAAGCATAAAACTAGTGGCAATTACTATCAAGAAATTATTTGCGACCCTGTTGATCTTGACAAAGTATTTTCGATGGATACATGGCTGCACCATACAGAAGATGGCGGAAAAACATTTCAAAAAACGGGAGAAAAAAGTAAACACGTTGACAATCACTGCATTTGGATTAATCCGAATAATACCAACCATTGGATTGTTGGTTGCGATGGAGGATTATATGAAACATGGGACCATGCAGCCAACTGGCAATACAAACCAAATCTTCCTGTTACACAATATTACAAAGTAGCTGTAGATAATGCGGAACCATTCTACAATGTATATGGTGGGACTCAGGATAACAATAGTATGGGTGGGCCATCCCGCACAACGACCAATCACGGAATTATGAATTCCGATTGGTATATAACCAATGGTGGCGATGGTTTTGAATCAGCAATTGATCCAATAGACCCTAACATTGTTTATGCACAGGCTCAATATGGTTGGTTAGTTCGCTACGATAAAGCAACAGGAGAACGTGTAGGCATTCAACCTCAGCCAAAAGCTGACGAAGATGGATTGCGCTGGAACTGGGATGCTCCTCTAATTATTAGTCCACATAATAACAAGAGATTGTATTTCGCGGCAAATAAACTTTTCAAAAGTAACGACCAAGGAAACACTTGGGAGTGCATCAGCGAAGACTTAACTCGTCAAATTGACAGAAACACGCTAAAAGTAATGGGGCGTGTTCAAAGTATAGATGCTGTGATGAAAAACAAATCAACCACAATGTATGGAAACATTGTTGCTCTCGATGAATCCCCAAAGCAAGAAGGATTGATTTACGTTGGGACTGATGATGGACTTATCCAAATAACTGAAGACAACGGTAAAACATGGAAGAAAATTTCTTCATTTTCTGGTATTCCTGAGAACACATACGTTAATGCGATTGTTTGTTCTCAGCACGATGCAAATACCGTTTACGCAGTATTCAATAACCACAAACAAGGAGATTTTAAACCCTACATTCTAAAAAGCACTGACAAAGGATTAACTTGGCTAGCCGTTCAAGGAAATTTGCCCAAACGTGGATCTGTCTACGATATTGCAGAAGACCACATAAATAAGAACCTATTGTTTGCAGGAACAGAATTTGGAGCCTTTTTCTCAATCGATGGAGGGAATGAATGGACACAATTAAAAGCAGGATTACCAACAATTGCTGTGCGAGATTTAGAAATTCAAAAACGTGAAAGTGACTTAGTTTTAGCAAGTTTTGGCAGAGGGTTTTACATTCTTGATAACTATTCTGCTTTAAGAACGTTCTCAGATGACTTGTTCAAAAAAGACGCTCATATCTTTCCTATTAAGGATGGTCAGATGTATATTGAATCTAGTCCAATGGGCATGAAGGGCAAGTCTTCTCAGGGAGAGTCTCATTACACAGCTGAAAACCCTCCACTTGGAGTGATGATAACGTATTTACTAAACGACACCTTAAAAACTGCAAAAGAGAACAGAAGAAGTGCTGAAGCAAAACTGATTAAAGACAATAAAGATGTTGTTTACCCAACTTATGCAGAGTTCAGTAACGAAGACAATGAAGAAAAGCCTTACCTCATCTTTACAATTACTGATGAAGAAGGCAGCGTGGTTAGGAAACTTCGTTCCGAACCGACAAATGGAATCAACAGAATAGTTTGGGATTTCAGATTAACGAGCACAACACCAATAAGATTAAAACCAAGAACCATTGGCAGATACAGCTCTGCTGATGTAGGTCCATTATGTCTTCCTGGAACGTACAATGTTTCCATTGCTAAAGTTGAGAATGGTAAAGTAACAGAGCTAGCTCCTGCTACCCCTTTCAAATGCGATTGGTTGAATACTCCTACACTTCCTGCTGCTGATAAAGCTGAAGTATTAGCATTTCAACAGAAAGCTGCTGATATGCAAAGAGCAGTGCGCGGAACACAAAAAGTGCAAGGCGATATTAGCGAAAGACTAAACTACATCAAGAAAGCTGTTGAACAAACACCAAATGTGCCGTTAACTATGTTGCAAGAAGTGAAAACTTTGGAAGACAAAATGAATACTATCAGTATCCGTTTAAATGGTGACCCAAGCCTGTCTAGCAGAGATATTGAGCAAGCCAATAGCATATCTGATAGAATAGAACTATCCGTATACTTTATGTGGTACAACCGTTCTAATCCAACAACTACATGTCGTGAATTATATCAAGATGCAGGCAAAGCATTTGAACCACTGTTAGAAGAAATAAGAGCAGTTTTAGCACAAGTTGAAGCACTTGAAACAAAACTTGATGAACTAAAAGCACCTTATACACCAGGCCGAACTCCACTTCCTGACTGGAAAATGGAATAGCAATACTATCCCGTATAAACATCTAGCTAAATACTGTAAACCTATTTTTCAAAGCTTAACCGTGAAAATAGTAACAACAAACGAATCATAAAAAATCCCGCCAATTGGCAGGATTTTCGGTTCAACTTTTATTTGACTAGCTTTTAATTCAATACTGATTCGATTGTGCCAACAATATTAGATTTTCTTATGCTTAGTGCTTTTGAGTAGTTAAGAACGTTATCAACAACATGCTGAGAAGGCGTTTCTATCACTTCATCTTTAGTACATAAACCAAGTTCAGCTAAAATCTGACTTTCGTTTTGTGTAAATTCCGCTAATTCTTCTAGAGTAATGTTTTTAAGCATAGGCTTCTGATTTAAGTTTTAGTTCAGCCTATTAACGTAATTATATTTTGTTTTATTGCACCTTCCTAGAAATATTGTAGTAAGTTTCAATTTCATTACTTGTGCACCTCACAAATAGGTTACCTGAAGTAGCATCTTCAGGTTGACTTTCAATCTCCTCAATAAATTCCAAAGACTGAATCTCTAAATTCGTATCGGATTCGTTAATTATCGATTTTAAACCAATACTCATTAGAAGCATCACAAAAACTGGAACAACAAACCTCATCGTACTATTAAGATAGTGTTAACCTTAGCTCTTTCTCTTCGATTAATTTTCTCAGATTAATTAATGCATA
>JABHTA010000189.1 GCA_018669945.1 Flavobacteriales bacterium | reverse complement strand
TCTGATATAGAAATTACAGCAAAAGAAATTCAAAAACTAAAGAAGGAATTGTATGATATAATTGCGGAGCATTCAGGTCAGACTTATGATAAAGTGTGGGCTGATAGTGATCGTGATTTTTGGATGACTGCTACTGAAGCTAAGGCTTATGGTATGGTTGACGAAGTTTTGATTAGAGATCGCAAAAAATAATTGCAACCTTTTTCTAATTTTCACATAAAAGCATACTCGCTAAAACTCTGTTATGGAACAAGAAAACGTTAAATGCTCATTTTGTGGTCGTGATAAGCGCGAGACTGAAGTTCTTATTGCTGGTATTACGGGTCATATTTGTGATAATTGTGTTGAACAAGCAAAGTCAATCGTAAAAGAAGAAATGTCTGAAAAGGTTAACGAAGAGTTAACTTCGAATATTAACCTTCTGAAGCCAATTGATTTTAAGCGCCACCTTGATGAATACATAATAGGACAAGAGGAAGCCAAAAAAACACTATCTGTAGCTGTTTACAATCACTATAAAAGAGTAACACAAAAAGTTGATGAAGACGAAATAGAGATTGAAAAATCTAATGTTGTTATGGTTGGGGAAACGGGCACAGGTAAAACTTTGCTAGCCAAAACCATTGCTAAAATACTGAACGTTCCTTTCTGTATTGCTGATGCTACTGTAATAACAGAAGCAGGCTATGTAGGTGAAGATGTTGAGAGTATCTTATCTCGTTTACTGCAAGCTGCAGATTATGATGTGAATGCTGCTGAGCGTGGCATCGTTTTTATTGACGAAATTGATAAAATTGCACGTAAGAGTGATAACCCATCAATAACTAGAGATGTATCTGGAGAGGGAGTTCAGCAAGCGATGCTGAAGTTGCTTGAAGGAACTACAGTGGGTGTTCCACCCCAGGGAGGTAGAAAGCATCCAGAACAAAAACTTGTACAGGTTAATACGAAAGATGTATTGTTTATTTGTGGCGGTGCTTTTGATGGTATCGTCACAGCAATTGGAAAGCGTGTAAACACACATGCGGTAGGATACAGCGCAAGTAAAAAAGCAGACGAATTCGATAAAGACAATATGCTTCAGTATGTTTCTCCACAAGATTTAAAATCATTTGGATTGATTCCTGAATTAATTGGTCGTTTTCCTGTTCTTACTTATTTGAATCCTTTAGATGGAGATGCACTAAGAAGAATTTTAACAGAACCCAAAAACTCTTTGGTTAAACAATATGTTAAGCTATTTGAGATGGAGGGCATCAAACTTTCTTTCGATAAAAAAGTGCTAGATCATATTGTTGAGAAAGCTCTGGAGTTTAAATTAGGTGCTAGAGGATTACGCTCTATCTGCGAAGCTATTATGGTGGATGCTATGTTCGAATTACCTTCAGAGAAAGATGTTAAGGAGTTCAAAGTGACTTATAGCTACGCAAAAAACAAGTTAAGTAAGTCTACTATGAACAAGATGAAAGCAGCTTAGCTTCTCTTATTCAAAGTATCTAGTATTCAGCTCAATAGACTCTTTAAGCATTGCTTCGATAGCAACGTAGCCAGTCTGTTCTTTCCGTTTAGAAACCGAGGTGCTTTGATTTTTATCTGGTTTTAGGTCGATTGTTTTTAAAACAATATGGTTAATCCGTTCGCCTTCTTGGTCTACAACGTTTACTTGTAGAAAATGAAGTTTATCGATATCTAATTCTGAGTAAAAGTCTAAATATTCAGGATTATAGACCCAAGCATTAAATGCTCCACTACTTGATTTTCCAACAGAATTCATAAATTCCATTACACTTGATAGAGCAACGGTTTGTCTAAAAGTGAACATGTCGTCATCATCAATCCCTTTATAAATAACATTAGGGAAATTGGTCTTTAAAGCAGAATCAATATCATGTTTGTAGACTTTATATAAGGTATCAGTCTCCTCAGGATCTTGATAGCGCGTTAACATTACTATACTTTTTACAGGAAGTGAAACAGCTACAGAATCAAGAATAGAATTAGCAACTTGGGCGTATTTAGCATTAGGAAACTCTATGTATCTCTCCAAATATTCTTCATACTCAGAGCCTTCAACATATTTCTTAAGGCCTTTTGTTAAATAGCACTCAGGATAGTCTCCTAATTCATCAGGTTTAGAGACTAAATTAAATAAGTGATTATAAGTTATAAGGCCCAATGTATCTTCTTCCCAAATGGGGACTTCAATTGCTTCAACTTCCGTTTTGTCTATAGAAAGAGCTTTAGAAACTACATTTTTTAATTGCTTAGCAATTCGAATTTGATATTCGAAATCGAGCTCTTTTCTTTTTTGACGGTAGCGCCCACGGTATTCGTTTTGGAATATCGGCTGGTGCATTTGATATGAATTGGTGTAGAACATTTTTCGTAACGATTCCATTAAGTAATATCTATACATTGAATTGTCTTGATCTGTTAGCCACAACTTAAATGACAATTCGAAACATTCGTACATCTGATGAACACGCAGTAGACTTTCAAGTGATTCGTAAAGCGCAATTTGTTGTATTTGATGAAATTTATCTTCACTAACTATGAATGAACTTGTGCCATTTTGTTTTCTTATTCTTCGTTTTAACGATTTATACCTGTCTTCAGAATCTGGGTGAGTAGATCCAACCAGAAATCCGTTAAAAAACCCTCCTCTTCTTAATTTATATTTTTTATCAAGCTCTTCGAATTGTTTCATCACCTCCAGACCCTTAACGAGGTCATATTTAGTATCTTTTATCAATTTGAGTCCAAGTTGATCAGCATCACTTTCTTGACCTCTACTGTAAGAGTTAGTCCTGTTTTGTGCGACAACAGAACCTACGATAGAACCAAGTAAGCTCTTATCGGTTTCGTATTTATCTCTGTTTTCATGGTCTTTTACGAATCGATCAATAACATCGTGATTAAGATGGTGAGAAACTTCATGGCCAATTACAAATGCCAATGCTGCTTCGCTTTCTATTTTTGCTAGTAAGCCTATATTCACGAATATAGCCCCGTCATTCATTACAAAAGCGTTGATAGAGGGGTCTCTTGTTACATATGCTCTAAAATGATGTTTTTCGATTAAGTCTGCGGGGAGTGTTTCTTTAATAATATCGTTAACGTAGTTTTCAATTTCTGGCCAGTCTAAGTATATATTTCCACTAGTTAAAAACCCGGTAACCATTTCAGCTTGCAAGCCTGTATAATCATCTATTGCTTCTGCGTAAATCGAGTTTTGATACTTTTCCGGAATTCGATTAAGCATTACCTCTTTTAAACTATCCTCATCTATAAGGTACGCATCAGGCATAGAATCAGGCAACTGGTAAGGCTGATAATAATTTTGAGCAATAGAATTCGCAACAGAAAGGATTACAATTAAGAAAATGAAAATGTGTTTTAGCAAGAGCTTAAATTTATGATTCAAAACTAAATAATTACCACCAAACAATGAAGCACTTCTCAAAGATAGAGCCACGTTTGTTAATCCATACTAACGGAGATTTTTTCATTTTATGCAGTTCATCTATTTTAGTTGAAAGGGAGGATAATTCTTCCCATTCAGTTTCTTTATTGGGCCTGCAGTACCAATCATTTTTTATTGGGATATTAAATTTAGCGTCTTGGAATTCAGGGCGGTGAAGTTGCTCAAGCCTGATCCAAAATCCGGTAATACAATCTATATTTACGATTGGCTCAATTAATTTGGTTTCGAACTGATAAGGGATATATAGCTGTGCCTTGAAGCAAAGCTGTTGCTCAACAGTTTTTGGTTCAATCCCAAATTTTTGCAATTCAACTTTGGTGTAAGGGTTAAATAATAGTGGGAGCTGTTTTTTCTGTAATTTATCTAGCTTTTGAACAAGACTATCTTTCTTATTCGGTCCAATCCATCGATTAATTTCTTCTTTTTCTGTAGGGTCGTAAACGTAGAATTTAGTAACCAATTCAATATGGGTGATAGAATTTTCAGAAGTGTTTCTAACTAGAAAATCTAGTTCGCCAAGAGTAATTTTCTCCTTGTTAATTTGGAGACCATGAGCTATAACTTCATATCTATCAGATTGCTCAAAATAAATTACTAGAAACTGTTCCATTCGTTTGCCAAATGGAGAATACTGCAATTCTGAATCACTTATTTCAGTGTCAGAAATATTTGTTGAAAAAGATGGGTAAGCGGTAATTTCTTGATTTACAAATAGGGATGGGGTTTGACAAAAAGCTTGATATTGTTCCTGATTGGTCATTGGCTCAGTGTCTTGTCATAAGCTACTGTAATATTGAGTAAAATTGCTCTTGATATTCTCATAATAGGCACTTGTAATGCGAAGAGTAAAACGACTAGAGCGGGAAACAAAATTTGAAAGACCTGATGCGAATTGTCCATAATCAGGCCTGAAAATATCGTTGGAATTATCAGGAGTAGCTCAATAGGGTAGCTTATCCATAATGCAGCAGAGTAGAAGCCTGGCTCGATGTAATAGTCTTGATTACAATGCTTGCAACGTTTAGGCATTACTAATAATTTACTAAAGGCAAAAAGACGATTATTAACGAATAAATCTCCTTTATGGCACCTTGGGCATTTTAGCTTTAAGATGCTGTATGACTTGGTACCTTTTTGCATCACTTCTTTATTGGAATTCCTCTGATGTATTTTTCTTCTTTAGTGATTTTCCCATCTTTATTAAATCTTTGATGTCTTCCGTGCTTTTGTTCAATTATGTTGAAATCTATAAGCTGGTTAATATTTCCATTTTTGTGATAGTCTATCCAAGTACCTATTTTGTATGAATAGCTAATATTATTACCTAGCCTATGTTTGGATTTAATATGAATTGATTTTAGCTCTCCAGAAGAATAATGGCTTGAATCAACGGTTACGCTAAAGAATATAGGTGATTGAACAAATGAGCTAATAGTTTTAAGGTAATTGGAGTACGAAGGGTAAATAGAATCATTATAAACTAAATATAAATGCTCTTTTCTTTGACTTCTAATCAGTTCAATGTTAGCTAAATTTTGAATATCCAGAATATGTTTATTGGAGTACATGATAAGGTAGGTTTTTAGTTTGTCGTTTAAATC
>JABHTA010000074.1 GCA_018669945.1 Flavobacteriales bacterium | reverse complement strand
GTGGAAGCAAATACTAAAGATGGGATTTGTAGCATGAAATGTATAGCTTCTATCAATGATAGACAAGTCATATCGTATGGCGAGTGTAGCCCTAAGAATAATAAGAATGCTTATCCATACGCTATGGCAGAAAAAAGAGCAGTTGATCGGTGTGTTTTAAAACTAGCTAATCTTCATGGTTTTGTCTACTCAGAAAATGAGATAGATGGTGCTAACAAACCAAAGAAAGCTGAAACTAAAATCAAGGGATCGGTACATACTCCTTTAGATGGGGCTATGGATGATCTTACGGAAGAAAAACATATTGAGGTTCAGGCTATCTCGCAGGATATTATATCTTGCTTTGACAGAAATCAGCCATTTTTGGCCTACGAAATGTTTTACGACAATGAATTATCAAATGAAGTGAAGGAAGCAGTATGGTTTCTATTAAAGCCACACTCTAAGATTCGTACTGCATTGAAAAAAATGAAAGCATCTTAACAACCAACAGGAGAAAGTAATGAGTAAAATAGGAATTTCGTCAGGTATTGATGTAACTAAAATTGATAAGTCAAAATTAGTACATAAAAATAATAGTATTTATTTAAACATTACTTCGTTTATAAATTTAAGCGAGGTCGATCAGTACAATAACAATGGCATGGTCACTCAATCTGTCTCGTCAGAAGAACGGGCAAAAGGTGTTAAAGAAGTAATTCTTGGGAATAGTAAGATTTTTTGGACTGACGGTAATGATTCGCCGAAAGAGCAATCCCCAACAGGCACAGGTTTTGACGATATGAAGGACGATATACCATTCTAGTTTCCCCCACAGCAGAGGGGAGTGCATTTTATTGCATAGCCTGATCCCCTCATTTTAACTTTTGGAGAAAATATTATGTCAAATATTAAGACTTTAGTACGCGGTGCTTACGATATTCAAAAACTTAGAATTATGATGGGCAACAGAATTGTTGGTAATTTCAAGGCAAAATTAGGGCAGAAGCCTAGCGAGAAAGAACAAGAACTTGACCTTGAGGGTAAAAAGATACTTGCTGCACTTCGTCTTTCGTATAAAAAAATTACTGACGGGGTAAAGACCTTTCCTTCTCAAAAGAAGTTCAAAGGCGATGAGGTCATTTCAGAGTATACCGAGTTAGTGTTAGTGGATAGATATATAGCGTTAGAAAAAGATGAAGCCAAACACTTTAGTTTACTAACCAAAGTCCTAGAAGATTACCCCGTTTACTCTGCCTTTCTTAAAAATGTTAAAGGGTGTGGAGCAGCGATGTCAGGCGTAATTCTTAGTGAGATTGATATTAGTAGAGCGAAATACTCATCTTCTTTATGGGCGTATGCTGGATTAGATGTTGCGCCAGACGGACAAGGAAGATCGCGGCACAAGCAGCATTTAGTTGAGTCAGAATATGTTGATAAAGAAGGAGAGGTAAAGAAAAAGGTGGGAATAACTTTTAACCCTTTTTTAAAAACCAAGCTAGTCGGTGTTCTAGGTTCATCTTTTCTTAGGGCAGGGGAGAATAAATATTCTATAATTTATTATGAGTATAAAAATCGTATTGAAAATCACCCTAATCATATTGAAAAGACAAAAGGTCACAGGCATAATATGGCTATGCGGTACATGATTAAGAGGTTTTTGGTAGACCTATATATAGCTTGGAGAACACTTGAAAAACTACCAGTTGCCCCTGAGTATAGCGAGGCTAAATTAGGTCATGTCCATGCCGCATAAAATCAGGAAATGTGAGAAACCCATATGACACAAGTGAATCACTATATACAAGAAAACCACCATTGTAGAGTGAACCATGTTAGGTAAGAAGCCCAAAGGGAAGAAGTGAATCAGACAGAGGGAGAAAACCACAGCCTACAAGTGAATCATAAAAACAGAGACAACCAGAGCGAGTTAGTGAGTCATAGTTGATGAGAAACACAGATTTGGAGAACGAGTCAGGCAAGCAAAGAAACCCATTCAACAGTAACGAGTCACGAAGCCCGAGAAACCCACAATTTAATAACGAGTCAGGTAAGAAAAGAAATCCATGAATTAGAAACGAATCATTTGCCGCAAGAAACCCAGAAAATAAAAATGAATCGGCGTTAGCAAGGAAACCAACAAATACTAGTGAGGCAGAACGCTTGAGAAACCCAATGAAAGAGAACGAGTCAGTAAGGACAACGAAGCCCATCCAGAAATAGCGAGTCAAAGGAGTTTAGAAATCCATCCATTACAAACGAGTCATTTAGTCGAATAAACCCAATGGCAAAGAACTAGTCATGATTAATGAGAAACCCAGTCGTGATAAGCGAGTCAAAGAAAAGAAGAAAACCAAAAAAAGGGAAGCGTTTTATTTAAAGGAGAAAATATTATGGATCAAGGAAAGGTAGAATTAGAAAAATTAAAATCAACTAAATTTGCTAGGTCATATAAAGAACAGAATGGGGTAGATTTCCATTTGGACAAGGACAAAAAACTTCCAGCATCAATTTTGATTTTTGTTGTATTTATACTTTTATTGCTGATATGAAAGCTAGAACAAGAAAGAAAGGAGACTTTAATAATTATTATGGTAACTCTGATACTCCAACCATTAAATATTCTAATTGCCATTGGAGTGAATTGCCACCAGAAATAACTTGTTTAGAATTGCTGTATTTACTTAGATTAGACCGCGAACAAGCGGTAATCGCTCACGAGGCTTATCTTTGGTATAAAACAAAAAAAAGAGAAAAATATAATAAAGATAAAACAAAGAAAACAGAAGATATAGAGAAAAGTTATACAAAACTTATTAAGGCAAAAATGAAGCGAATGAACCGAGAAAACAAAATTTAATATGTTGCCCTTTCTAATTCTAGTATATATATTCCTAGGTTTTCAGCATCTTGTGCGTCCATGCACATACTGCCATCTTCCATCTGAATTACATCAAGGCTTGGTTTTGTCGGTGCTATCGGTTTTACCGGAGTGCTTAGACAAGCCATTACTGAAATGCTGATTAAACCAGCCAGCAGGGTTTTTTGAAAGTCTGTCGCGTTCAATTTGCGCCTCTGTTTTCTCTGTTTTTCGGTTATAAGCCAATAAAATCCAAAGTAGCTTGTCTAATACAGCAACAATAGCTGTGCCTAATCCAATCATTTAGCTATACGCTTAACTGCTTTGATTCTACCGAATACGGCTATTACACCACCTGCTAATGCAGCAACTTGTTCTGCCAGCCCGTTTGTATCTCCCAAATCCCATCCAAAAAGCTGTGAAATGGTAGCAGTAATCGCTAACAAAGCACCCCAAACTGTACGTGACTGAAGCAATCCTTTTACGTCATCCATTTTATTCTCCTAAAATTTTGTAAACTGTCTTATGGTCTTTCTTTTTAGCTGCTAAAAATTGGCCTCTATTGTGGCGATGGCTAATATGAATCCATTGCCCATATTCGTTTATACACTGATCTACAGGAAGATTCAACTCGCGGATAATAGAAATTACTTCTTCTACCGTCATTGAAGGAATTGTAAAATCAGCAGCTTGACCTGTTGTATGTTGACTAAATACAGACCCACCAATTAAACGATTTAAGTTAACAGAACGATAACCACTACTTATGACTATTGGCTTATTAACTCGATCTCTTAAAGGCTGCAATATATTTGCACATAGCAAATTAAGAGACTTAATATGTTCAGTAGTTGGAGTGTTATCTAATCCAGTACGAGTTGCTTCTTGTGAGTGGGTTAATTCTAAGAGCGTAAAATTCTTAGACAAATTCATTTGTTAATCGCCTTTCAATAAAATTTTATCGACCCTTTCATTGACTTCAGATACTCGGTTAGCAGTATTATTGATTTTTTCATGAATATTCTTAATATCAACGCGGATACCACCGTATAAAGCTGCACCTACGAACAGTTGACCAATAACCCACAGAATTATGTCATCATTCACTTTAATCCCCTTTATTAAATATCTTGTCTCTAACTTCTAATTTAGTGACTCTCTCAGTGGTCAACAGTGATCTGATTGTGTTTGCTGTAATTCTTTCTTTCTGATTTCTATCAATTTCTTCCGATCTTCCAATTTCTTCCTGTAAATTAGCCTTTAAAGTAGCTAATTCCATGCTTATATACCCTATAATCGATAATAAGGCGGCTAGAGCGACTCCTAAGAGCTTTTGATTCAAATTTGACACTAAACCATTACCGACCTAAAAATAAACAGGCATATACCCCCATTTAT
>JABHTA010000190.1 GCA_018669945.1 Flavobacteriales bacterium | reverse complement strand
TGTTCATCAACGAAAAAATAAAAAATTACCTTAAGCTCCATTTCATCATATTTATATGGGGATTTACGGGGGTTTTAGGCAAGTTAATTGATTCATTAGATGGAGCTCCATTAGCTTGGGTAAGGATGGGTATAGCCTTTCTAGGATTGGCTGTATTTATGGTTATTCGCAAAGTTTCTTTTAAAGTAGATACGCGAACGTTATTAAAGTTCTTAGGTATAGGTATAATAATTGCGGTACATTGGGCAACGTTTTTTATCGCGATTAAAGTATCTAATGTATCTGTAGCGTTGGTGTGCATGTCTTCATCAGCATTGTTTATGGCTTTTATTGAGCCAATAATCTTTAGAAAAAAAATAGTGCCATATGAGATATTTTTCGGGTTAATTGTAATAGGTGCTTTAGTTATGATTTTTAAAATTGAACCTCAATACGCTGAAGGAATATGTTATGCTTTAATATCTGCATTTTTAGCTGCCTTGTTTACAGCAATTAATGCTATTTATATAAAGACGCATAACGCTACGCAGATAACAACATATGAAATGTTAGGTGGATTTATTGGCCTGTCTATATTTCTACTTTATATAGGAGAATTTAACGCTGAAAACATGATTCCTGTGGGTGATGATTGGATGTATTTGTTGATACTAGCGTTAATATGCACAGCATACGCCTTTGTCGTTAGTGTTGATATAATGAAGGTAGTCTCCCCATTTACTATGGCAATTTCGGTAAATCTCGAACCTATTTATGCTATATTGATGGCGCTCTTTATTTTTGGAGAAGAAGAACACATGTCAAATGGTTTCTATTTTGGAGGAATGGTATTAATTCTGACCATTCTTGCCAATGGAATTATGAAAAACCGGTCCGAAAAAACACTTAAACAAGTATGACAAGTTCGAATTTATATTGCAATAGTTTAACCGAATATTCTAGATATAAAACTAGAGAAGTAAAAGTTGGGAATATTCATATTGGCGGGAATAACCCTATTCGAGTGCAGTCTATGACAACCACCGATACGATGGACACCAACGCAACAGTTGAGCAGTCGGTCAGAATGATAGAGGCTGGCTGTGAGCTAGTTCGTATTACTGCGCCGAGTATTAATGAAGCGAAAAACCTTAAAATTATTAAAGGCGAGTTAGTAAAGAGAGGTTACAATACTCCAATAGTCGCTGACATCCATTTTACTCCAAACGCTGCTATTGAGGCAGCAAAACACATTGAAAAAGTTAGGGTAAACCCAGGTAATTATGCAGATAAGAAAAAATTTGAAGAGATTGTATATACTGACGAATCTTACAATGCAGAGTTAGAGCGAATTAGGGAGCGTTTCATCCCATTAATAGAAGTTTGTAAAGAACACGGAACAGCAATGCGAATTGGCACTAACCATGGGTCATTATCTGATAGAATCATGAGTCGATATGGTGACACGCCTCTTGGAATGGTAGAGTCTGCAATGGAATTTCTTAGAATTTGCAGAGAATTCAATTATCATGAAATTATTCTTTCTATGAAGTCCAGTAATACGCAAGCAATGGTGCAGGCGTACCGATTACTTATCGTAAAAATGCAAGACGAAGGAATGAACTATCCTTTGCATTTGGGTGTTACCGAAGCAGGTGAAGGCGAGGATGGACGAATAAAATCAGCAGTTGGCATAGGGACTTTATTAGAGGATGGATTAGGAGACACCGTTCGAGTGTCCTTAACTGAGGAACCAGAATTTGAGATTCCTGTTGCGGAAGCTTTAGTTGAGCGCTATAAAACAAGAAGTGAGCATTTAAAGATAGGCGGCATTAATGAATTGTCCTATAATCCTTATCAATATTTTAAGCGGAAAACAGAGGCTAGATTAAACATTGGAGGTTCTAATGTGCCTATTGTAATTGCAGATTTCTCCTTAAAAACAAATATTACCCCTGCCTCTTTATATGCACTAGGATATAATTACAATGTTAAAGATGACAAATGGGGTATAACCGACTTAGCATGCGATTATGTTTTTGTTAATGACAAAAAGATTGATTTTGAGATTCCTGGTACACTTGGTATTCTTCATAGCTACGAGCAATGGATTTCGGTTAAAGACCAACCTAGAAGATATCCCTTTCTAACCGCAAAACAATATCTCGAAGGTATAGAAATGCACAAGGAATTAAACGTGGTTTATGTTTGTTTATCTGATCTGAATAACGAGCTCATATCGAAGTTAAAAACAGATAAGACAGCTGTGCTAATGATTGATACCGATAACAAGCATGGTATGGCAGAACAAAGAAAGCTAATTAGCGTGTTAATGACCAATGATTGTCAAGCTCCGGTAGTTATCGGACGAGCCTATGGTAATTTGGCCCCAGAAATTTTACAATTACGCGCCTCGACTGATATGGGAGCCTTATTATTAGACGGTTTAGGTGAAGGAGTTTTTATTGCAGCAGAGAATTGTGGCAGTGACCAAATGATAAACCAAACCGCCTTTGGATTGCTGCAAGCAACGAGAACGAGAATATCCAAAACAGAATATATTTCATGTCCTTCTTGCGGACGAACACTTTTTGACTTACAAGAAACTACAGCTAAAATAAGAGCAAGAACCAGCCATTTAAAAGGACTTAAAATTGGTATAATGGGATGTATAGTTAACGGA
>JABHTA010000075.1 GCA_018669945.1 Flavobacteriales bacterium | reverse complement strand
ACTTGCAATTATTGTTGGGCTAGATAAAGGTTGGAATACCAAACAATTTGCTATCGTAATGGTAAGCTCTATTCTACCGTTCGGAACATTTTATGCCGACAAGAAAGTGTTTAAAGCATAAAAAAGCCGTTTCATTTCTGAAACAGCTTTTAACTTTTTATCAATTTCAAACTTTACTGATCGATACTAATCAGCTCAACTTCGAAAACTAAAGCTGCATGAGGAGGAATATCTGCTCCAGCACCTCTTTCTCCGTATGCTAAGTCAGATGGGATAAACAATCTCCATTTAGAACCAGTAGCCATAAGCTGTAAAGCTTCTGTCCAACCAGCAATAACTTGATTAACACCAAATTGAGCAGGTTGACCTCTTTCAACAGAGCTATCGAACACCTTACCATCAATTGTAGTTCCATGGTAATGAGTAGTTACTTTACTTGTTGCAGAAGGCTTAGCGCCATTTCCTTCAACAAGAACCTCATATTGCAATCCACTAGCTAATGTGGTTATTCCTTCTTTCTTAGCATTTGCAGCTAAAAAGTCAATTCCACCTTTTTTTGCTTCTGATACTTTCTTTGCTTGCAGACCTCCAAAATAATCTTGTAAATGCTTATTTGCTTCATCAACAGAAATAGTAGTACTATCTCCTTCGTATGAATCTTTTAGCGCTTTCGCAAAAGCATCAACACTAATAGAATCCATTCCCTGAGCCTTGATATTAGCACTTATGCTAACTCCTAAGCTATAACTTACCGTATCTAATTCTGTTTCCATTACATTTACTTCTTTTGTTTTATTCGATTTTTTTCGTTGCGCATCAGCACTCATAACAAAGCAAACACATGTAATAAGTAAAACTGATTTTTTTAGTAGTGACATTATTTAGCTGTCTATTGAAATAAGTTCAACTTCAAAAATTAAAGCTGCATGAGGTGGTATTTTGTCTCCCGAACCCCTTGGACCATAAGCTAAATCTGAAGGAATAAATAATCTCCATTTAGAACCAACAGGCATTAACTGAAGAGCCTCTGTCCAACCAGGAATAACTCCATTTACCGGAAACTGAATTGGCTCACCTCTATCAACAGAGCTATCGAAAACGTTACCATCTATTGTTGTACCATGATAATGCGTAGTTACTTTACTCGTTGGACCTGGTCGTTCCCCCTTTCCTTCGGTAAGAACTTCATACTGTAGTCCACTTTCGGTAGTTACGATTTCTTCTTTTTTACCGTTTGCAGCCAGGAAGTCATTTCCCGGTTTTCGCAAAATTGCATCTTGTGACTCTCTAAGTTTACCAAAGTATGCTTGAAGAGTTTTGTTTGCTTCTTCAGTGGTTAATTGAGTTTCGCCTGCACTCATTACATCTTTCATTGCTTGCGCTAAAGCATCTACATTGAGATCATTAAAACCCTGTTGTTTGACATTTTCGCCAACGCTTATGCCTAGGCTATAACTTACCTTATCTATTTCATTATCCATAGATAGGGGCGTATTTTCTTCAACTGGTGTATCGCATGACGCAAAAGATAAAACAGTAACAACTGCTATTGTACTAATAAATTTAAATTTCATTTCTTTTTTTTTTGAATTTGCGTACAAATTTAACTTTTTGTTTCGTTTATCTAATATTATTTAATTTCACGTTTTATACTTTTTTGAATCTTCAGATATTATATCAAGACGAACACTTGGTGGCAATCAATAAACCTAATGGATTGGCTGTACATAAGTCTAAACTAGTAGGAAATACTAATGAGTTTGCACTTCAATTGTTAAGAGATCAAATCCGAAAAAGAGTCTACCCCGCTCATCGATTAGATCGAAAAACAAGTGGGGTGATGCTGTTTACCTTAGCAGAAAAAGTTTCAAGCATGCTACAAAAGCAATTTATGGAAAGAAATGTTTCTAAAAATTACTTGGCAATTGTACGAGGATACACCGAAACACATGAGGTTATTGATTATCCTTTAACTAATTATAGTGGCAAAGTACAGGAAGCGATAACCGAATACTCACGCGTGGCATCTTCTGAGCTAGATCTTCCCTATGGAAAACATGAGACATCAAGGTATTCTCTCATTAGTTTAACGCCAAAAACGGGCCGCACACACCAAATAAGGAAACATATGAATCACATCCGTCATCCGATTATTGGGGATAGACCTCATGGGTGCAACAAGCAAAACAAGCTATTCAAAAATAGATGGGAGGTGAACACAATGATGTTACACGCCTCTGAAATCGAGTTCAGTCATCCTATTACAAACAAAAAAATGCTACTAAAGGCGGATTTACCAAATGAATTCAAGCGTACTTTAAAAATTCTATCACTTAATTTTACCAGTGCCTGACAATAGAATTGCTATTGGCTTTGTTGCTTCGAAGCGACTAAAAAGAATAATCAATATCACCGTAATTGGCACACAAAGTATCATACCGACAACACCCCAAACTAAACCCCAAAAGGCTAGTGATAGCAAAACAACTAATGAGCTAATGTTAAGGGAATTACCCATTAATTTAGGCTCAATAAAATTTCCTACTATAAGCTGAACTGTTCCAATGCTGCTAAGAACAAGTATCGATGGACCTATTTCGCCAAACTGGAGTAACGCGGTTAAAGCTGGGAAAACCGTTGCGAATAAAGAACCTACAGTAGGAATATAGTTTAACAAAAAAATTAGAATCGCCCAAAAGATTGGAAAGTCCACGCCAATAAGTACAAGTGCTGTATAACTCAAAATTCCTGTAATTAAGCTTATAACAGTTTTTAAAACAATATAGCTGCCAATGGATTTATCAATTTCTTGGAATAATTCTCTAGAAGATTGAAACTGTTCATTAATAGGAAAAATGCCTCTTAATTTACTTGGCAAATATTCTTCTTCCAATAAAAGAAAAATTACATAAAGTATAACTAAAAATATATTTCCCAAAACTCCTGATAATGAATTAAATAACTGCTTTAGTATACTTGTAAAATCATATGATTCTATTGCTAAATGCATTTCATTTAGGATGTCCATTCCTAGCACAGCATTCCCCTGTCTAATAAGCTTTGATATATTGGCTTGATATTTAGGTAACTCATTCATTAGTTGACTGATGTTGCTCGATAAAATCTTTGAAAAAACAGTTATAAGACCAAAAATAATTACAAAGGCCACTAGGTTCAGTAACCAGTTTGGAAATAACCTATTTACCAAAGCTATCTTGTTCGATATGTTTCTAAACTCCTTTATTAGAAACCATATAATAACAGCAAAAACAAACGGAATAAGTATCGATTCTAAATAAATAAGTATGAAAACGCTTGCGATGCAAATGATTAAAGTATATGCAGTCTTAGCTAGCCCCATCAGTTATTAGGTAAAACTAGGCAAAGATTCTTAAACAAAATTCCATCTGATATTTCACAACCTTTATCAATCATATCAAACAACTCTAATTCTCTTGTTTTACTGTATTTTTTTTCTGTATTGTAAACTTTCACATCATTAGGTGATTGATCTAGAATTTGCTGAAACTGCTTTACATCCAATAAATTGATGGTTGTTGAAACATCTAACCCAACCAAAACTATTTTATCTGCTAAACATTGAAACGACTTTAAAGATTGCGGAGACTTATTATCAAGGAATTTAATTTTCCGCATAACACCTTCAAAAATAACGTCACTAAATAAAGCTAACACTTCTTCTGCCCGCTCCTGCTTATTCTTTTTTATATCTTCCCAATCTTCTGCTGTAATTCCATTTACCACCAAATAATTAATAAATTCTTGCTCTAGCTCATTCAATTCATCTTGAGTTAGTAATCTATACTTCGGCATATTTTTGTGAAATTATACTTCGACTTCAATCATCTCGAAATCTATACCGATAATGGACTGATAATCCTCGCCACACTCTCGAATATCATCATCATCATCTTCAAATTCCCACTTGATAATAACTTTGCTCATTCCAGAATCTTTAATTGCACCTAGAGCCTTAAATACCTCCAATATATCTTTAGAAGAACTTGTGTTGAAGTAATCAAAAACGAAATGAGCTGAGGTTATAGGTTGCGGATTCTTGGCATACATACGAATCCATTCTAAAATCGGCAGATAAAAAGCTGTAGAATCTTCAGGTATCGATATACCTGAGATTTTAAACTCACCATTAGTATTCAAACTTACGAAAGGTGTTCTTTCCGTTTTGTAAAGATTAATAGACTCCATCAATTGCTCTTATTAGGTGCCAAATTTAAATTGAATTTACAAAACTACCAACTTTACCCGCGAATTTTGACACATAGCAAAGTAAATACCCGGAGTTAAATTTAACTGATGTGAAGTTGTTTCCGAGTAAACAACAACAGATTCCACCAATTTCCCCAAAGAATCATAGATTAAGAGCTCAGAATCTTTAACCATATTAATACTAAAGTAAATTGAGTTATTCGAATACCAAAACTTAAATTCAGGTTCTCGAATTTCTGTAATTGACGTTGGCCACAAAAACACACGATCAACCCAATTAGGACTATCTATATATGGATTTCTATTGCCTTGAATATTATAAATAGAATTATTTCTATCAATTTCTTTCTGACTCACGGGATCATTTTCGTGCCAATTAATCATCATATTTATTGTCCATTGCGCTAATGAATTTCCTTGTAAATTATCTCCCGACCATCCTGACATAACATCCATATATCTTGTAGCCATATAAAAATAAGTTCTTGCTAAATCCCCTTTGTACTCATCAGCAGGTTCGAAAACTGTTCCCGAGAAGCCCGGATAGTTATTGCTTCCTGTTGCACATCCATTGGTTGATGTGTAGCTTGCACTGCCTACCTCACCATATGCCAAACTACCTCTCTGACCATTCACAAAACCATCGCTAGGATAAATATGAAACAAGTCGCTATACATTGGGGCACTACTATTAAACCATACTTGTGGCACACTGTGTTCCCTATTATAACAATCTCCCTCAGCAGTATATGCTCCGCATTGGTCTATGTTAAAAGAATAAGTAGTTGAAGAGTATATATCTAAAACTACTCCACTTACAATATCAGTATTGTTAAAATAGCCCCAAATATTATCATAATCGATTTCTGTATGGTCATCAATAATATCATGCAACGCAAGTCGAGCATTATCACCTGACAAACCAGCGATGGCATCATAATATCCATCAGGAGCCTGAGCCGAGATATAAAGACTAATCCCCAATAAATAAATTAAAGTAATTATTTTTTGCATCTTACAAAATTAGGTTTTATTGCTAGGAAAGACAATACTATCTTCGCAAACGGTTTGAAACAAGATTACACATACAAAAACATTATACGGATAGCTTTTCCTCTGTTTATTAGCTTTTTTGGGCAAAACGTAGTTAACATAACTGACACTGCTTTTATGGGGCGAGTTGGCGAAATAGAACTTGGAGCTGTTGGAAATGCGGGATTGTTTTACATGCTTTTTATCCTTATTTCGATGGGCTTTTCTAATGGTTTACAGATAATTATCGGCAGACGAAATGGTGAGGGAGAATTCAAAACAATTGGAAGATTAGTGCAACAAGGCATCTATTTTTGTATTCCTTTAGCTACCTTTCTATTTTGTATTATCTACTTCTTTTCTTCCGACATTCTTGCCACATTTGTTAAATCTTCTCAAATACATGAAACGGCTACTTCATTTTTAAAAATTAGATCTTTCGGGATTTTCTTTGCGATTTTAAACCTTGTATTTGTCGCGTTTTTTGTCGGTATAGCTCGAACTAAAATACTTTCGGTTGCTGCAATTGTAATGACGCTTGTAAATGTATTGCTTGATTATTGCTTCATTTTCGGAGAATTTGGCTTTCCCGAACTTGGTGCTGATGGTGCTGCTCTCGCATCAACAATTGCTGAGATTTCAAATACTTTAATTCTTTTAGGCTACATTTTACTATTTATAGACCGAAAACAATACGAATTATTCAAATTAGTAAAGCTAAACTTGAAAAGAATGAACAAAATTTTAGGTCTTGCATATCCTATGATGGTTCAAAACTTTCTCTCGTTTGGCTCTTGGTTCGTCTTCTTTAGCATAATTGAACACCTTGGAGAACGAGAGTTGGCTATTTCTCATATTATCAGAAGTATATATATGCTAATAATGATGCCTGTTTTTAGTCTCACAAGTACTACAAATACACTAGTTAGTAATTTAATCGGACAAAATGAATCAAGTAAGGTCCGCCCACTTATCTGGAAATCCACATTGCTTGGATTGGCTTCTAATATTGCTTTTGGTATAGTAATTTGGTGTGTTCCAGAGCTAATATTGTCTGTGTTTACAGATGATATTAGCTTAGTATCCGATAGTACTGGTTCACTTTTGGTTATCAGCTTTTCTATGTTTCTTTTTACGATAGCATTTCTTCAGTTTACTGGAATTAATGGATCAGGAAACACAATACATAGCCTAATTATAGAAGCTATTAACATTTCAATATATCTAGTAGCCACATATATTGCTGTAGAAGTTCTGGTGGTTCCGTTAGAAATTGTTTGGAGTACTGAGTTCGTTTACTTCTCTTTTTTAGCATTAATGTCGTTTTTCTATATGAAAAGTGACGTTTGGAAAGGAAAGAAGATTTAATTTAGCAGCATGAGAATCGTATTGCTTTGTTTATAAGCATTATTGTTAAGCGCACATATGGTTGAATTTAAATACAGAAACATTCATCTAATCTAATGCACACATCTTTGCGAATTATCTATTTCGGGACACCAGATTTTGCTGTCGCCTCTCTCAACGTTTTGGTGAAAAATGATTATGATGTTGTTGCTGTAGTTACTGCGCCAGATAAACCAGCTGGAAGGGGGCAAAAACTCAAACAAACAGCCGTTAAAATTTATGCGGAAGAAAAAGGGTTAAAAGTTCTCCAACCAGAAAAATTAAAATCTGAAGAATTTATTCAACAATTAAAGGACTTAAATCCCAACCTACAGATTGTTGTTGCCTTTAGAATGTTGCCAAAAGTAGTTTGGAACATGCCCGAGATTGGGACCTTTAACTTACATGGCTCTCTCCTGCCCCTATATCGAGGTGCTGCTCCTATCAACTGGGCTGTAATGAATGGAGAAAAAGAAACAGGTGTTACAACATTTTTTTTGAAGCATCAAATTGATACGGGTCAAATTATCTTTCAAGAAAAGATTGCCATTGGCGAAAATGATAATGCCGGCAAAATTCATAATGAACTCATGGAGGTTGGCTCTAGACTAGTGCTAAAAACGGTAAAGGCGATTGAAACCAATAGTTATCCAAAAATTGAACAAAGTGAACTTATAAAAGGCGAACCTAAACATGCACCTAAGATTTTTAAAGATACGTGCAGAATAGATTGGAGTAAATCGCAAAATGAAATTCACAATCACATTCGCGGGCTAGCGCCCTACCCTGCTGCTTGGACAATGCTAAACACAAGAAACAAAACTTTAGTTCTCAAAATTTTTGAAACTAGCAAAGAAATTAAGGCACACAATTTACCCATCGGTGAAATAATTGTTGAAGATCGAGAACTTAAAATTGCTGTAGCTCATGGCTACATTAATATTATTACTCTCCAACTTGCAGGAAAGAAAAGAATGCTGACAAAGGACTTCTTGTTAGGATTTAAGGTGGAAGAGTCTATTTCGGTGAAATAAGGTTTCAGAACTTAGTTCTTATAAATGTTAGTTATTGCAAGATATGACCAATCAAATTAATACAACTGTAATTATGAAAACATTCTACACAATAATACTGCTCACAATAGGTCAATCACTTTCGGCCCAACAAAGCCTTACGGAGCTTCAACCTTCAAAAGAATATGAAAACATTTTAGTTGAGAAACTGACAACCGATGAGTATGCTTCGTGTTATGTAATATGGGTAAAAAAAGAAGTAACAGCACATAAACACGAGCACCATACCGAGAACCTATATATAATAGATGGTAGTGGTAAAATGCTATTAGGAAATAAAACGATACAAGTTAAGGCTGGAGATTTTGTAACTATCCCGCACGGAACGATTCATTCGGTAAAAGTCACTTCAGAAATCCCATTAAAGGTCATGTCGGTTCAGGCTCCTGAATTTTTAGGTAAGGACAGAGTTTTTGTTGAGTAACGGATTCTAAGTTCTTTTAATAGTTGTGGTGTCCTTTCGAATAACCCGAATTCATTTCGGAATGTATCAAGAACTCTTACTTCAATATAATATTTTTCTCGATATTAACTCTTGAACGAATTTTACTCGAATTGACATTTTTATAAATAACTCATCTAAAATTCCATTTTAAAAAACATATAATTTCTTCTTTTTTACAAAAATATATTCATCGACTAGTTTGCCTATTAATAAAGAAAAACAAGCATTTTGGATCTCAACAACCTTATTAACATCACCCTCAAACGCCCTAAAACTGGCTATTTTACCTGTAGTTATTAACAATTACCCCCCTTTTATTAACAAAACGCCTGTTTTCGGGGGGTACAGCTTGGTTCGTATTACTTTACCGCTATATTTGACAACGTGTTTCATAGGAAACATTAAATGTTTAACTTAAAATATAATTAATATGAACAAAGCTGAATTAACAGAAGCAATGGCTTCAGGAGCAGGAATTTCTAAAGCTGACGCAAAAAAAGCATTAGATGCATTTATTGACACTACAAGTTCTGCACTTAAAAAAGGTGACAGAGTTGCTTTAGTTGGATTTGGATCTTTCTCTATTTCTAGGAGATCTGCTAGAACTGGTAGAAACCCACAAACAGGAAAAGAAATTCAAATAGCTGCTAAAAACGTAGTTAAATT
>JABHTA010000110.1 GCA_018669945.1 Flavobacteriales bacterium | reverse complement strand
TATCAGTTCTTACTGCATAGTGAAGCAGTAAATCATCAACGTTTATTGGTAAATTACTATTGATGATTACTCCAGGTTCAATTGCTAAGGTTGCTAAATTACCTCTAACAATAAATCCTTGAGTATACTGGAAAATGAATTGGGCAATTGTCGATGGCTCATTGGTTGGATGAAGTGATGCCGGCTCTCCGACAATATGAAATATTACAGAATTGTTAGTCTTCCAATTAGAATTCCAAGAAGTTGCCTGTTCATTTTGAATAAATTTTTGAGTCGCGATAGTTTCGTCTTCAACAACCTTCGGCATGTCAGAATCGGCTTTGTTTTCATTACATGCAGCGATGAAAAAACTTAAAAAAACAATTATCAAAAGTGAAAAACGCATACTACAAATATAGTTTTTGAACTGAATTAGGATATTTATCAACACCCTAAAAAATGACAGCTTTTTGATGTAAATTTACCATCGAAATATATTTTTTACTAGCTGTGTTTTGTATGTCTTTCAACTCTCGTATTTTATCTTTTAACTATACAGAATGTATTTAATATTTGACACAGAAACAACTGGCCTTCCGAAGAATTTTAAGGCTCCAATTACCGATACAGATAATTGGCCAAGGTGTATCCAAATAGCATGGCAATTACATGACGAGCTTGGGAATTTAATTGAGCATCAAGATTATTTGGTTAAACCAGATGGTTTTTCAATTCCATATCAATCGGAAAAAATACACGGAATTTCAACAGAGTTGGCAACAGAAGAGGGCTTACCGTTAGCTGAGGTTTTAGAAAAATTTAAAGAAGTATTAGGAAAGTCAAAGTTTGTCGTTGGTCAAAATGTAACGTTCGATAACAACGTAATGGGTTGCGAGCTCTATCGTCAGGGCGTGGAAACTAGCTTGATGGAAATGCCGGTATTGGATACCTGTACCGAAAAAACGGCTAAGTTGTGTAAAATTCCTGGCGGTCGAGGTGGCAGGTTCAAGTTG
Source organism: Flavobacteriales bacterium (assembly GCA_018669945.1). GTDB lineage: Bacteria > Bacteroidota > Bacteroidia > Flavobacteriales_G > NORP312 > NORP312. The sequence continues at coordinate 3,748 of JABHTA010000110.1, read as the reverse complement.
CCAACACTAACAGAATTACATCAGCATCTATTTGGTAAGGCATTTTCAGAAGCCCACAATGCAACAGCCGATGTGGAAGCGACAACACGTTGTTTTTTAGAATTACTTCGTTTAAGAGTATTTACGGCTGATGAATTACAAGTAGAAGAAGATTATTTCACAGCATTCGATTTAGCCAATCCAGATACTATAGAGGTTATTGGATTGAAGCACATCAATCTAAAAAAGGCAAGTAAAAAATATGTTTCCACTGCAGATAGCGGTATATCAGATACAGAAGCTGAAAAGAATTTAGAAGAACTTGCAAATGTTCGTTTTTCGCATTTCCACAACCATAGTCAGTTCTCAATACTTCAAGCTACTTCCGAGGTAAAGGGCTTAATTGCCAAGGCTGCAGAAATGGGTATGCCCGCTGTTGGATTAACCGATAATGGAAATATGATGGCAGCTTTTCATTTTATTGAGGCCGGTATTGCGCACAACAAAGAGTTCAACGTAAAAATCAAAGCGTTGAAGGCTAAAATGACAGCTAAAGGTGCTGATTTAACTAATGTTGCTGATTGGGAGCAAGAGGTTAAACAACTAGAAAATAAAATTGTAAAACCTGTCTTAGGGGTTGATTTTTACGTTTGCAAAGACCACCTCGATAAGTCTTTTAAGGACAACGGTTTCTCTGTTCCTTTATTAGCAAAAAATAAATCGGGATACCATAATTTAGCTAAGATGTCTTCCGAAGCTCATGTAAATGGCTTTTATTATGTACCACGAATTGACAGAGATGTTGTTCTTGCACATAAGGACAATTTGATTGCTCTAACGGGTGGATTGTTAGGCGAGATTCCTGCAAAAATCTTGAACGAAGGAGAGGAAAAAGCTGAAGAAGCTTTTAAATGGTGGCACAAACAATTTGGGGAGGATTTTTACGTAGAACTTTGCCGTCATGGCCTGGAAGAAGAGCAATTAGTAAACGAAACCTTACTTCGTTTTGCTAAAAAATATGGAGTAAAATATATTGCGGCCAATAACTCTTTTTACCTTGATCAAGTCGATTCTGAGGCACATGATATTTTACTGTGTGTAAAAGAAGGTGAGTTGAAATCTACACCAATAGGAAGAGGTCGAGGCTTTCGTTTTGGATTTCCAAACAACGAATTCTACTTCAAGTCGCAAGAGGTGATGAAAGATTTGTTCAAAGATTTACCTGATTCAATAGCTACCACCAATGAAATAGTCGACAAAATTGAGGTATATGGATTGGCACGTGAGGTCTTATTGCCAGAATTTGATATTCCAGAAGAATTTCAAGACCCAAAAGATAAAGAAGATCCGAAACTAAAAAATGGTGAAAATGCTTATCTGCGTCATATTACCTATGAAGGAGCAAAAAAGCGTTATGGAAAAATTTCTCCAGAAATGGAAGAGCGAATCGATTTTGAATTAGATACTATTCGAAATACGGGATATCCAGGTTACTTTTTAATTGTTGAAGATTTCATTCGTGAGGCACGAAAAATGAACGTATCTGTTGGCCCTGGCCGTGGTTCAGCGGCTGGTTCTGTTGTGGCTTATTGTACTTGGATTACTAATATTGATCCGATAAAGTATGACCTACTTTTTGAGCGATTTCTTAATCCCGAAAGGGTATCGATGCCCGATATCGATATTGATTTTGATGATGAAGGTCGAAGTAGGGTAATGCAATACGTAATCGATAAATATGGTTCGAGTCAAGTAGCTCAAATTATTACTTATGGCACAATGGCAGCAAAATCTTCAATTCGAGATTGCGGTCGGGTACTTGATTTACCCCTGTCTGATACCGATCGAATTGCCAAACTCGTACCAGATACTAAGCTTAATAAACTATTCGCTTGGGATGAAGAAACCATGAACGAAAAGCTGAACCAAGATCAAGTGGCTTTAGCGAAAGAGCTAATTAGTATTTATGGACAGCAATCAGCCGAAGGTGAGGTGCTGCGTTCTGCTAAAAGTTTGGAAGGTTCGATTCGTAATACTGGAATACATGCATGCGGTGTAATAATTACACCTTCAGATATCCGAGATTTTGTGCCAGTTAGTACAGCGAAGGACTCAGAGATGTGGTGTACCCAATTTGATAATTCGGTTGCGGAAGATGCGGGTCTATTGAAAATGGATTTCTTGGGACTCAAAACCTTAACTCTTATAAAAGATACGCTTGCCATTCTCAAAGCTCGCGAAGGTTTAGAAATTGATATTGAGAATATTCCCCTTGACGATGAATTAACCTACAAACTTTTTCAACGTGGAGAAACGGTGGGAGTTTTCCAATATGAATCGGCTGGAATGCAAAAACATTTAAGGGCATTAAAACCAACAGTTTTCCCTGATTTAATTGCAATGAATGCCCTGTATCGGCCAGGTCCGATGGAGTACATTCCTTCGTTTATTAAGCGAAAGCACGGTGACGAAGAAATTGAATACGATTTAGATGCTTGTGAAGAATATTTAGATGAAACATACGGTATAACAGTATATCAAGAGCAAGTAATGCTATTATCCCAGAAATTAGCTGGTTTCACCAAAGGTGAAGCAGATTCATTGCGAAAGGCAATGGGTAAAAAGAAGAAGGATTTGATTGATAAAATGAAGTCAACCTTTATTACTGGAGGTAAAGAACGTGGGCATGATAAAAAGGCACTAGAAAAAATATGGACAGATTGGGAGGCATTTGCGTCTTATGCATTTAATAAATCTCACTCAACTTGCTATGCGTGGATTGCATATCAAACTGCTTATTTGAAGGCGCACCATCCAGCGGAATATATGGCCGCGGTATTAAGTAATAATATGAACGACATCAAATCGATTACATTCTTCATGGAAGAATGTAAACGAATGGGACTCCAAGTTTTAGGACCTGATGTCAATGAGTCTTACCATAAGTTTGCAGTAAACGATGATGGCAATGTTCGATTCGGAATGGGAGCCATTAAAGGAGTAGGAGAGGGCGCTGTTAAAGCTATAATTAAAGAAAGGAAGGAGAACGGAAAGTTTAAAACTGTAGGGGAATTTATGACTCGTGTTGATCAAAAAAGTGCTAACAAGGGAACCATTGGGGGCCTTGTTTTGGGAGGAGGATTCGATTCTTTCGAAATATCTAGAGCTAAATATTTTGGGCAAGATGACCGTGGAGTAACCTACCTTGAGCAGTTAATTAAATATGGCAACGCATGTAAACAACAAGTGAACGCACCTCCAGATTTGTTTGGTGATACTATAGTTGTTGAATTTCAAGAGCCAATTCCACCAGAAATTGAAGATTGGGGTACACTCAAGCAATTAGCTAAAGAAAAAGAAGTGGTTGGTGTTTACATTTCTGGTCATCCCCTTGATGAATTTAAGCTGGAAATGAAATACTTCTGTAATTCTACTGTTGCGCATGTTAATTCTTTGGATAAGCCAGTTTCAGGAGAAATATCTATAGCAGGTATGGTCACTGATGCACAACACCGCATTTCAAAAAGTGGAAATCCTTTCGGAAAGTTGATAATTGAAGATTATACAGATTCGAGAGAGATAATGTTTTTCTCAAAAGATTATGTCAATTTCAAATCATACTTAAACAGTGGGTGGTTTTTACATCTCAAAGGAAATTTCCAACCTAAGTGGAAAAATTCGGAGCCACAATTTAATGTTACTTCAATAGAAATATTAAATGATTTAAGAGATAAATTGGCGAAGACGGTAACACTGAAATTACAACTTT
>JABHTA010000102.1 GCA_018669945.1 Flavobacteriales bacterium | reverse complement strand
GGTGAGAACACCGGCATGGTATTCGGCCTGCCCTTGCACCCCTGGGTGATCGGCCAGTCGCACCGGATCAAATACCTGGAGCAAGCGCTCGCTCAAATCACCGCATTTGATCGTATCTGGCAGACAACGGCAGGCGAGATCGCCAAACACTATCGGACTTTGGCGCGTCCATAATCGATGCAGGGTCGGAGGCATCCATGACGTTTTACCTTGATGAGGTTTCCGCATTCGCCGCCGAGTGCCGGTTTGACGACCTTCCGGCACCGGTCGTTGAACGCACGAAATTGGTCATTGGTTTAATTTGTCGCACACATGGGGTCCGTCAAACGATCCAGATTTGGCAAGTAATTGTAATTCTGATGATAATGTTTCTGATACGCCTAATTGTGAAGGTCGACTTGGTGGGTGCGACCTAGCACAGCAAACATGTGGATCTTTAGATAACGTGAATAATTACATGGATTATACTTCTTGTTCTCAGATGTTTACAGAAGGGCAAGCCGATAGAATGCGAGCTACATTAGAAAGTTCTACCGCAGGAAGAAACAACCTATGGACAGAGTCTAACTTAATTGCTACGGGTTTAAGTCAATGCTTTGGTGCAGATTTTTTATCTACCAATTTCATTTGTAGTAATGGAGCCATTCAATTTTATGATCAGTCATTGATGTTTAATAAAAATTCATGGACATGGTCGTTTCCTGGCGGAACTCCATCCAACTCGGCAATAAGTCAGCCACAAGTTTATTATAATGCTCCAGGGTTATATGATGTTACTTTAAACGTAGGTAATGGAACATCTTCGTTAAGTGAAACAAAAATAATGCATATTCTAGTTTCAAATCCGATTAATAACTATCCGCCTATTCAAGAGAGTTTCGAGACCGTGCAATCTATTCCAAATGATAAGTGGTTTCCAATTAATGAACAAAATGATATTTTTAAGTTTGAATTAACAGATGTTGCTTCTTACACAGGAAGCTCATGTATTAAAATGACTAACTATTGGAACAATAAAGGTGAAATTGATGAGTTGGTAAGCGCTGCAATTGATATGAGCCCGCTAGAGTCTATTAATTTTACATTCAAGTTAGCATATGCTCAACATTCAAACACCTCTAGCGAAGATAAGTTAAGAGTATACGTTTCTAACGATTGTGGAGAATCTTGGTCAATTAGATTAAGTCAAACAGGAAGTGCGTTAACAAGTGCAGCATCTGTCGCTGGTAATTTTACCCCTGCGGACACTAGCGATTGGAAGGAATACTCTGTAGGTGGAATTACTTCATCATATTTAACGGATAACTTTATGTTCAAGTTTGTGTTTGAAAGCGATAGTGGTAATAACGTGTACATTGATGATATTAATATTGACGGAGTTTGGGATACAAAGCCAGAACTTTATTTGCCTTTGGATGGCGCTGGGGCAAGACCGGATAACGAAATAATCGATTGGAAATCTGTTGACGGAGTTAACAATTATGAGTGGGAGTTGGACACTACTGATTTGTTTAGTTCTAGCTTATTGCAAACAGGTATTACCTTATTTTCAAGCGTGAATCCAAATGGAAATGATACAGAACATGAAACATCGAATCTTATTCATGGACAAAAATATTATTGGCGAGTAAGAACGATAACAAACATGGTTAATTCGAATTGGAGCGACACTTGGGATTTTACTGTAGCAACAAACGGTGTTAGTGTATTTGAGAATTTTGATCAGGGAAAAGAGTTCAGTATTTTCCCGAATCCATCAAATGATATTTTTGTCGTTCAAAATATTGCAACTGGTGTTACAATACATATCTACGATTTATTAGGTCAGTTGGTCTATTCTTCTATCTCTAAGACCAATCTTCACCAGATAGATGTTGCAACTTGGGAGAAAGGTGTTTATTTGGTTGAAGTTAATGCGGTAGCAAAAAAGGTAATTGTTCAATAACAACTTTAATTCAGTGCATCAGTTACCTTTGGTTGTTTAATAAACGATTTCATTATGGTATCTGTCGAAGAAGGAATTAGGTTAGTAAAAATTAATCTTCCAAATTCTACCTATGAGCGTATTTATTTAAGCACTGCCTTGAATAAAGTGCTTTCACAAGACGTAATTTCAAAGATTAATATGCCTCCGTTTCACCAATCTTCAATGGATGGATATGCGGTTAATTTTTCTGATGAAATCAAATCATACAAACTTGTTGGAGAAATTGCTGCTGGCGGTTCCGCTTCAGAATTCGATTTAAGACAAGGTGAGGCAGTACGAATTTTTACAGGAGCGAAAGTGCCAAAAGGTACAAATACCGTTATTCAGCAAGAGATAGTTCACAGAAAAGAGAAGACCATCTCGTTTACAGAGCCCGTTCAGGTGGGAAAGAATATTCGGTTGAAGGGGGAGCAAACAATAATCGGCCAAATTGCGATGAATAAAGGAGACCGAATTACTCCAGCTGCAATTGGTTTTTTAGCGGGTTTAGGTATTACAGAAGTTGATGTATTTAAAAAACCTACACTGTCAATTATAGCTACCGGTGACGAATTAGTTAAGCCAGGGGACCCCTTACCTGAGGGTAAAATATATGAAAGTAACGCAATTATGCTTGATGCAGCGATTAAGCAATCAGGGTATGAATGTATTAAAAGTATAACAGTTGAAGATACATATGGTGCTACGAAAAGTGCAATTGAAAATCTATTGAGCTCTTCAGATGTAATTCTTATATCAGGAGGTATTTCCGTTGGAGATTATGACTTTGTGGGTGATGCTTTAAAAGAAATTGGAGTAAAAGAAATATTTTATAAAGTCAAGCAAAAGCCAGGAAAACCTCTTTTTTTTGGTTCTTATAATGACAAACTTGTTTTTGCCCTGCCAGGTAATCCAGCAGCAGCACTTTCATGTTTTTATATTTATGTGTTAACCGCATTGGAAATCATATCTAGAAAAAGTGATGGATTGGAGATAGCACAGCTAAAGCTGATTGAAGGCTATTCTAAAAAAGGCGGTCGCGCTCAATTTCTAAAAGCAAAAATAGAAGGTGACAGGGTTAGAGTATTAGAGGGGCAGAGCTCATCGATGCTACATACCTTTTCAGAGTCAAACGGTTTAGTGTACGTTCCAGAAAATTCAACTGCTTTAGAGGCTGGCAATATAGTTTCTGTTTACAAACTGCCATAGTAGATGTTGGCCAACGTTGATAATCTCTGGCTGTTTTACTTGGTTTTACCAGTAGTCGCTTTTTTATATGCAGCAGTTGGCCATGGTGGTGCGAGTGGGTATTTAGCATTAATGGTATTATTTGGGTTTAGCCCTGAGTATATGAAACCTACCGCATTACTACTCAATTTATTTGTAGCTGGAATTGCATTTGTCCATTATTTCAGACAAGGTCATTTTCAGGGGAAGTTGTTTTTAGTTTTTGCTATTGGCTCAATTCCAATGGCATATCTTGGTGGAACTTGCGAAATAGATGTTGGTTTGTATAAAAAGATATTGGGAGTGCTTTTAATTATCGCAATTGCAAGAATGTTAATCAAACCATCTGCAGAAAAAGCAAATAAGGAATTAGCTTGGTATCAAGGTATAATTCTTGGCGCTTTAATTGGCTTTTTTTCTGGTCTAATTGGTATAGGGGGGGGGATAATTCTTACTCCTGTTATACTGCTAATGCATTGGGGAAACATGAAGCAGGCTGCAGCCGTTTCTGCATTATTTATATGGGTGAATTCAGGTGCAGGTATGTTAGGATTATTGAGCAAAGGAATTTCAATAGAAAGGGATGCTTTTATTTGTGTAGGAATTGCTGTTTTAGGAGGCTTTCTGGGCAGTTATTATGGTAGCCAGAAGTTAAATAACAAAACACTTTCCTATTTGTTGGCTTTTGTTCTTGTATTGGCATCAACAAAATTGTTCTTTGTGTAAATGGAGTTAGAGGTTTTTATATTAGCAGGAGGTAAGAGTAGGCGCATGGGAACCGATAAGGGAATCATTTCTTTTAATGGAAAAGCAATGGTTCAGTATTCAATTGATAAAGCGAATCAGCTGTCAGATCGCGTTACAATTATTTCTAATAATCTTGCATACAAAGAGTTTGGTGTTTCTGTAGTTAAGGACATTGTTCCTAATATTGGTCCAATAGGTGGGGTATATACTGCGCTTAAAAAGAGTAATGTTGATAACGTTCTTGTTTTAACAGTAGACTCCCCAATGTTACAATTGGACCTGATTCATGAATTAATTAAAGCTCACTGGCAGAATGATGTTACTTATTTACGAGGACTTAATCGAATTTATCCATTGACGGCCATTTATAATAAAACATCACTTGAAGTAATAAAAATGCAAATTAAAGAAGGAAACTTTACTGTTAGAGATTGTTTTAATAACTTGCGCTGCGGTTCAGTTGAGGTTGGAGCTGCGCAAGTCAATCAGCTTGCAAACATCAATACGTTATTAGATTTGAAGAAGTATGAAAGTAACAGTTAAATATTTAGGAAACGTTGCTGAGCAGCTAAAATCGGAGTATGAGTATATTGAATTACCTGAAGCAACAACTTACTTACAATTTTTAGAAGTATTGAATACACTGCATCCCGATTTACAAGGGTTCGTTTATAAAGTGGCAATAAATCAAAGTATTGCTACAGAAGATGTCGAGCTAAAAGATGATGACGAAATAGCTATTTTACCGCCATATTCAGGAGGATAATTGATGCTGACTGAAGAGGAAAAATATCGATACAGTCGCCACATCAAATTAAATGAAGTTGGCGAACCAGGTCAACAAAAATTGAAGCATGCGAATGTGCTTGTTATAGGGGCTGGAGGCTTGGGTTGCCCGGTATTACAGTATTTATCGGCTGCTGGTGTAGGAACTATTGGTATCATCGATTTTGACACGATAGAATTGAGTAACCTTCAAAGACAAATTCTATTTACAACTGAAGATATTGGAAAAAACAAAGCT
>JABHTA010000186.1 GCA_018669945.1 Flavobacteriales bacterium | reverse complement strand
GGCCATTAAATTAAAGTCCATTGATATTCCCATATTGCTTAGAAAGAATAACCCAGAAACAGGAAGCTATGCGGAAATTGGCCCTCAGATTAGTTTGTTGAGAGGAGTAACAGAGACTACTGGAGGAATTGCTACGGATTATAATCAGAATTATTGGTCAATGGTATTTGGTTTCGGAGGTTACCTTTGGGGAACAGATAATTTTGGTATTTCCTCTGGGCTTAGATTTGTTTACACTTTTCAAGATGTTTTAACAACAGATGAAATTGCTAGTTATGATGGTAACTCTTATATGAACAATGCACGAGGTTACGATTCTTACCAAAAAACAACACCTTTATCTGTTTTCTTTGTGCTAGAAGCCAATTACGATTTGGGTTTTATTATTGCCAAAAATGAGTGCACCGGACGTAGAAAATTTTTGTTCTATAACTAGAAAATCAGTAGACGGAGCAACGCACTATATCATTATATTTGAACACTTATTAAACTACTTAATAACTTAAGCATGGGATTATTAGATGGAAAAGTATCCATTATTACAGGAGCTACAAGAGGAATTGGAAAAGGTATAGCAGAGAAATTCGCTGACGAAGGTTCTGATGTGATTTTCACTTATGCTTCTTCAGAAGAAAAGGCTAAAATTGTTGAAAAAGAATTACAAGCTAAAGGTGTTCAAGCTAAAGGATATAAAGTAAACGCAGCCGATTATGATGCGACTGTGGAGTTTGTTAAGGAGGTTTACAAAGATTTTCCTGTAGTTGATATTGTAGTTAACAATGCCGGTATTACTAGAGATAATCTTTTGTTAAGAATGTCTTTAGAACAATGGGATGAGGTAATTGATACTAACTTAAAATCGGTATTTAACATGACTAAAGCTGTGATGCGTAACATGTTGAAGAAAAGAAGTGGTTCTATTATTAATATGGCTTCGGTTGTTGGAGTAAAAGGAAATGCTGGTCAAGCAAACTATGCGGCCTCTAAGGCAGGTATTATTGGTTTTACTAAGTCTGTAGCATTAGAATTGGGTTCAAGAAACATTAGATGTAACGCAATTGCGCCTGGGTTTATCGAAACTGAAATGACAGCCGCGCTAGATCAAGAAGTTGTAAAAGGGTGGACAGATAATATTCCTTTAAAACGTGGTGGACAACCTGAAGACATAGCAAACGCTACAGTGTTTTTAGCTTCAGATATGTCTGCATACATAAGCGGACAAACGCTTAATGTGTGTGGAGGTATGTTGACTTAACAATATGAATTACAGCAAGTCGTTATCTCAGCGGTATTGAATTTATGAGTGCTGAATTAATTCTTGAATATCCCGTGTGGTACGTGTTTTTGTGCCTGCTATTAGGAGCGGGCTTTTCGTATTTATTATATTGGAAAACAAAATTATCAGAAGATGTTCCCACATGGGTGCTTGGCTTATTATCAGGGCTGCGCTTCACATTGATTTCTTTTCTTGCCTTTTTACTTCTTACTCCATTATTAAAAAGCATCGTTAGAGAAATAGAAAAGCCGATAATAGTTGTTGCTCAAGATAATTCTGCATCTATAAAAATGGGAATGGATTCTGTTTCGTTACGTCTATTTGACACCGAATTTGAAAATACAATTAATACATTATCCGAGCAATTTGAAGTTAAATTACTCACCTTCGGGAGCGAGGTTAAAAACAAGAACATAAAGTTATACAAAGAGCAGCAAACAGATATCTACCAGCTATTTGAAGAAGTAGAAAGCCGTTTTGCAAATAGAAATGTTGGAGCATTAATTGTTGCATCAGATGGTTTGTATAATAAAGGAAGAAATCCAATATATTCTACATCAAAATTTAATTTTCCAATTTATTCTGTAGCGTTAGGTGATACTGCAGAAAAAATTGATGTTGCTATTAATAATGTTACTCATAATAAGATTGCATTTTTAGGGAATCAATTTCCAGTTGAAATGGATATCGTAGGAATTCAAGTCAATGGGGCAAAAGTTTTGCTAAAGATTGTGAAAAATGAAAAGACTGTTTTCACCAAGAACATTACAATAAACAATGATGGGTTTTATTCTTCTATATCAACAATGCTGGAAGCAGAAACGGTTGGTCTTCAAAGATATACTGTTATTATTTCTGAAATAGAAGACGAATTGAATATTAGGAATAACGCGTTTGAATTTTATGTTGAAGTATTAGAAGGTCGTCAAAAAGTTTTGTTATTAAGTGAAGGTCCACATCCTGATGTTGCAGCCTTTAAGCAAGCTATACAAACAAATGATAATTACGCTTTGGAGGTTAAACTTCTAAAAAACATTAAAGGTCAATTAGATGAGTACAATTTGTTAATATTGAATCAATTAAACGCTAATACTCAACAATACGCTAAACAAGCTGCTGAACAAAGCGTTCCAGTGCTATTTCTTATTGGGTCAGGGAGTTCACTTCAGTTAGTTAACAATAGTCAAATAGGATTGAGTATTTCTGGTAATTCTAAACAGTTAAGCGAAGTGCAGGGTATTGTAGATCAAAATTTTTCATTCTTCACCATTAACACAGAACTCAAGCCTCTGCTAAAGCAATTACCGCCTCTAAATGCTCCTTTCGGTAAATATAACTCGTCAACCAGTGCTGATGTTTTATTAAATCAAAAAATTGGAGCTGTTGAAACTGAAAATCCGTTATTGTACTTTAGTAAAAATGCAGATCATAAATATGGAGTTTTATTAGGCGAGGGTATTTGGCGGTGGAGGTTAGTTAATTACTCTATCGAAGGGAATCATATTTTAGTAGATGAAGTTATTCAAAAAACTGTTCAATATCTATCGCTGAAAGAGGACAAAAAGCGATTTCGTGTAGATTATAATAATCAATTTAATGAGAATGAATCTATTGTAATGAAAGCTCAACTATATAATCAGGCTTACGAAAAGATCAACAATGCAGAAGTAAATATTGAAATTAGCGATGAAAACGAAAACACCTATAGTTACGTCTTTGGTAAAGCTAATGATGAGTATCGACTAAATGCTGGAAGTTTAAAAGTCGGCAAATACAAGTTTACTGCAACAACTAAATTGGCAGGAGAGGTTTTTATTGAAAATGGCGAATTTATAATAAGAGCTATTCAGCTTGAATCGATTAACTTAAAAGCTAATCATAAACTCATGAACACCTTATCGAAAAAAACAAATGGTGAAATGCTCTATGCTAATAAAGTAGGTAATTTAATAGAAATAATATCCAATAAAAATGACATTAAACCGATATCATATTCTCATCAGAAACTGAGTGATTTAGTAAATTTGAAATGGGTTTTCTTTGTTTTATTAGGGCTGATCTCAGTTGAGTGGTTTATTAGAAAAAGAAACGGAGCATATTAAGAGCTAGACATGAAGATAGGAATAGTTTGTTACCCAACGTTTGGAGGAAGTGGAGTTTTGGCAACGGAGTTAGGCAAGGCACTTGCCGCTAATGGTGATGAAGTACATTTCATAACATATGATCAACCGGTTCGGTTGAAAGATTTCCCATCTAATATTTATTACCACGAAGTTACTGTATCCAAATACCCGTTGTTCGATTATACACCATACGAACTTGTTTTGACAAGTAAATTGGTTGATGTTGTTAAGTACGAGAAGCTTGATTTGTTGCACGTTCACTATGCGATTCCGCATGCTTCGGCAGCCTATATGGCCAAGAAAATACTAGAAGATCAAGGTATCATAATACCATTCGTTACAACGCTTCATGGCACTGATATTACGCTAGTTGGAAAAGATTCTTCATTTGTTCCCGTGGTGACATTTGCTATTAATAACTCTGATGCGGTAACGGCAGTATCAGAAAGTTTGCGGAGCGATACATTAATTCATTTTGAAATAAAGCGAGAAATTGATGTCGTAGCTAATTTTATCTGTTCTGAAACGTATTCTGATGTTGTTGATGAAAAATTAAGAAAAGATTTCGCACCTAATGGAGAAAAGATTTTAGTGCACGTTTCTAATTTCAGAAAAGTAAAGAGAGTAGATGATGTAATTAAAGTGTTTAAAGGTGTTAGAGAAAAAATGCCAGTCAAATTAATTATGATTGGAGATGGTCCCGAACGCCATTCTGCAGAAGAAATGTGCAGAAAAGAAGGTGTTTGTGGTGATATAAAATTTGTTGGTAAAACAAAAGCAGTTGAAAAACTTTTATCAATTTCTGATTTATTTGTCCTTACCTCAACAACCGAAAGTTTTGGTTTAGCAGCACTTGAAGCAATGGCATGTGGAGTTCCCGTAGTTTCGACAAACACTGGTGGTATTCCAGAGGTCAATAAAGATGGGGTTTCTGGGCTATTGAACGATGTTGGAGATATTGGTGCTATGACAAAAAATGCACTTAAAATTCTAAGCGATGAAGAAGTATTGAAACGCTATAAAAAACAAGCAAAAGAAACAGCTTTACAATTTGACATCACTAAAATATTACCAAAGTATCAAGCGATTTACAGTAGGGTGCTAAATCAATCAGGCTAACTATTGGATCATTTATTGGGATAAAATCATCTTATGCTAGTTGTTCAGAGTTTGCTATTGTTCGTATATATTAAAAAAGAAAATAAGATTAATTTCGGCATAATTATGGATTGGTATAAGTTAATTATTTTTACCAAATCGAATTAATAAAATACTATCAAATGAAAAAAATAACATTTACAGTTACAACTATTCTTGCTTCAGGATTAATCTTTACATCGTGTTCTAAGTGTTATGAATGTACTACCGAGCATGAAGTAGAGGTAATTACACCTGACACAAGCTATGTTACGGTAGAAACCAGTTCGGAAGATTATTGTTCATCAAGCTCAGAGGAGGTTGCTCAAAAGGAAGCCGACGAAGGGGCTGTTTGTACAGTCATTTAGCCTCCTGCTTTTTTAACTCGATAGCCTTTTTGAGATAAGATTTCCATAATTTTATCTCTAAATTGGCCTTGTATAATAATTTCTCCATCTTTTACTGATCCACCTACGCCACATCTAGATTTTAAAATTTTCCCTAAATCTTTTAGGTCTTCATTGGCACCGATGAACCCCTTGACGATTGTCGCGGTTTTTCCACTTCTATTTTTAGAATCTATATGAATTCTTAAGTCTTGTTTAGACGGCTCTATAGTTTCAGGCCCATTTTCGAAATTTAAGTTCGTTTCTGAAGTAAATATTTCTATTCTTTTTTTCTTTTTACCCATAGTTATTTGGTACTAGAACTTTCAATGAAAGTGGATTAATTTGGATATTGAGCTCTTTGTTTGATATTATAGGCTCACCGTCTTTATGAAATAGCTCAAAATTATTTTTAATCAAGAAACTCTTGCCCAATTCGCTATCTATTAATGAACTTTTATGAAGGCTCCCGGTAAAAAATCGTGCAATAAAAAAGGGAGCTTGTAATAAGTTAGGTCTTTGAATTGTGCAAAAATCAAGTATTCCATCATCAATAGAAGATTCTGGAGAAATTATTGCACCATTCCCGTATTGTGATGAATTAGCGATACATACAATCCAAGCTTTTTTTTGAAACGAAGCACCATCAATTTCGATATTAAATGTTTTAGGAATATATTTAAAGTATTCCCGAAATATGAGCTTAATGTAAGACCAGAAACCTCTAGTTCCATATTCAGCAAAGCACTTTGCTATATGAGCATCAAATCCTATTCCCATGGTGCTTAAAAAAGGAGTCCCATTAACTGTAACCGTATCAATTGTTTTGATTTTAGGATTATTGATGACCTTAATTGCTTTTCCTAAACTAGTCGGTATATTTAGATGCCTTGCTAAACCATTGCCAGATCCTGCAGGAATTATTCCTAGCCGTGTATCACTACCAATAAGTGCCGAACCAACTTCTAACACAGTACCATCTCCACCTATTGCTATAATTACATCAGTAATGTCTCTATTTTCAGAAGCTATTTTTGCACCGTGGCCAGCATATTCAGTCTCGATAATTTGGTAATCGATCGACTTATTAATTTTGGTTTTTAATAAGAATTTGATAGAAGATTGCCTACCAGTTCCTGAAATTGGATTAAGGATAAAGATAACTTTCATTTATTTCGAAAAATCCTGTTAATAAGTTGTTCTAACTCCGCGTGAATGTAAACAAAATCAATAATTTTGACAAAAATATGACTGACGATGGCAGTAGCTAGTAAACAAGTAATGAAATTTGATAAAAAAGGATTAAGCAATCCCGAATTAGTTGCGATATATAAGGCCCTTCTTAAACCAAGATTAATAGAAGAAAAAATGTTGATTTTGCTTCGTCAGGGTAAAATATCTAAATGGTTTTCTGGTTTTGGGCAAGAAGCTGTTTCTGTAGGAGCAGCTTTAGCAATGGATACCGCTGAGTATATCTTACCAATGCATCGAAATCTAGGTGTTTTCACGACCAGAGGAGTTCCATTAAGTAGAATGTTTGCCCAATTTCAAGGTAAAATGAGTGGCTTTACAAAAGGAAGAGATCGCTCTTTTCACTTTGGTTCAAATGAGCATCATATTGTTGGAATGATATCTCACCTTGGTCCTCAAATGGGAGTCGCTGATGGCATTGCATTAGCTTCTAAATTGCGAAAGGAAAATAAAGCTACAATTGTATTTACTGGAGATGGAGGCGCCAGCGAAGGTGATTTTCATGAATCGATTAACACTGCAGCTGTATGGGATTTACCTGTAATTTTTGCAGTTGAAAATAACCAATGGGGGTTGTCAACACCAAGTAATGAGCAATTTAAATGTAAACAGTTTATTGACAAGGCTATTGGCTATGGCATAGAAGGTGTTCAGGTAGATGGTAATAATATATTAGAAGTCTATCATAAGATTTTAGAGTTGTCTGACTCTATTCGTGAAAATCCTAGACCAATTTTGTTGGAATGCATGACATTCAGAATGCGTGGACACGAGGAAGCGAGTGGCACTAAATACTATCCTAAAGGCTTACAAGATTTGTGGTCTGTAAAAGATCCAATAGAAAATTTCCAAAATTATTTATTAGAAGTAGGGGCTTTAACAGAGGTAGATGTCGATAAATTTACTGAAGATATTAGATTAGAAATTGTTAAAGGGTTAGATGTCGCTTTTGCTGAAGAAAAAATTGTTCCGAACACTGATGATGAGCTAAAAGATTTGTTTTCACCATGTGATTTTACGGAAACGTTACCACTAAGTAACAAAACTTCCGAAAAGCGACTGATTGATTCTATTTCTGATGGCTTGCGTCAGTCGATGCATAAATATGACAACCTAATCCTCATGGGCCAAGATATTGGTAAATATGGTGGGGTATTTAAAATTACTGATGGTTTTGTTGATGAATTTGGTGAAGATCGGGTTCGAAATACACCGCTTTGTGAAGCTGCAATTGTTGGAACGGCATTAGGGTTATCTATTAAGGGAATGAAAGCTATTGTAGAAATGCAGTTTTCTGATTTTGTTACTGAAGGGTTTAACCAAATTGTAAATAACTTAGCAAAAATTCATTGGCGTTGGGGGCAAAAAGCTGATGTTGTTATTCGTATGCCTACAGGAGCAGGTGTTGCCGCTGGTC
>JABHTA010000184.1 GCA_018669945.1 Flavobacteriales bacterium | reverse complement strand
CCAATTAGCTTAATTCTCTATAAGCTCCAAAAAAAGAATTGAATTCCAGCTTAGTATTTTAGCATTTTGGGCCGTTTCAATCGACTGAATTTCAGTTTGTAATATACTATCGTCACTCATCCCAATTAGATTAACATTACCTACGAAATCAAATCTTGTCCATTGATCAACAATAAGGAAAACTTCATGTTTATTAAGAGCTATCGAATTAACAGACTTCGCGTTTCTCAGCAATCGATTTAGGGATTGATTTCCTAAATTCAGCAGTGCTTTACATTTTCGAATTTCATTTAATAGCAACCAATTCTCCCCCGTGAGAATTAATCCATTACCATCATTTTTATCATACTCAAGAATAGCTTCTGCCATTTCGCGCACTAGAATTTCATCAGAATTTAATGCTTCTTGAATTTCTTTAGGGACTTTCAAAACATAATTTTGCCCCAACATATTTATAGCGCAAGCTTTTAATACTGGACTAAACGAAAACTGTTCTTCTGAGATAATTGATTTCATAATCTTACGAAGCCCTTTATTACCAGTTTCAAAACTATAGAGGAATGATTTTTCTAGTATTGAGGAGGTGATAAGATTATATATAATTTGAATTTGCTTTTTATCTTCTTTGTTAGCTGTTGCTGTAAGTAATTCATAAGCATATAGTTGTTCATCGGCCGACGGACTATTATATAGAACGCGAATCGTTTCACGCAATTTGCGATGCTTGTATTTTGTTCCTAACTGCTTACCTATGTTATCTATTTCGTCTTCAATTTCTTTGATAAAGTAAATAGACATTGAACTATAAAAAGGATTTTTTTCTAACCTATAATGGGTGATAAGAAGATAGTTAAGCTTGGTATAATTAATCGTTTTTATCAGATCTTCCATACTATTTTTTGGTTTTGGAATCTCAGCATCAAGAGATAGGTTATCCAATAATAGGAGGGGTCGAGTTAGCTGATTATGCATTGAACCGCTAACAGGTATAGCTCCTAAATCAAATTCGGAATGGTAAACTAGATCGATTAGGTGTGGAGATGTTTTTACGGGAATAGAGCTTAATTTCTTATAAAGCTCTTTACGATACTGAATCGAAATAGCAATAGAAATTAGAACCCATACACCTGTAATTATTGAGGTTACAAAAGAAAACGGAATTGTTAAATCATCATGAACAAGTTTAACCAAAACGTAGAGCGCCCCGCCAAATAATATCGCTGAAACGCTTGCCACGTTCCCATCTAAAAAATGTTGAACTTTAGATTTTTTTTCATCAAATAACTGGTATAATACGTTTAATGACGGACGTAAAAGCCCTTTTCTAACAACTCGTTCTACAAACTTAGTCATCACTATACATCCAAAAAATATCCAGAACTGGTGCGCTTCTGTAAAAACAAACGCTAATGCGATAAAAGTTAGTAGGCACACTGGCATAGCAATAAGGCCAAATGCTACGCCTCTTTTTGCCAAAATTTTCCCTGAAATTAGTGATAGAACGAATTCAGAAAGTTTTATTGCTCCATTCACAAAGGCGATAAGTACTATAACCATATCTACGCTGTAGTTCTTTTTTATATCGCCTAATAAGTAGAGAAACCCAAAATTGATGACATAAAATAACCCAGCTGCGATTAGAATAAAAGCGGTCATTTGCCAGAAGTAACTACTTTTAAGGGGTAGACTAATTTTTTTTTGTTTTAAGGAGGTGGTCTCTTTGCTACTCTCAGCAACACTTATTTTTAATCGTATCAATACAAACAGCAGTAAACAGAGTATACATCCGATAGCAGAGAAGAGCAGCAAGTATTCAATTTTTGGTAAAATTGATTTTAAAAAAGGGATTAAGAAGCAGCCGATAATACCGGAGAATACTGCGCCAGAAATTAGTAATCCAGATAGCCTCTTATTTTGTTCGTAGTTTAGATATCGAAGAATGGTACCGTTAAATGCATTTTCAATAATTAGTGACATTGGCATTGAAACAATAAAGAGCCAATAAGTTGGTGATACCGTTGATTTTCCAAATATTAACATAAGGCAAAACAATGTAATGATCATTGAAGTCGCTACAGATAAGAGGGTTGTAACATTACCAAATCCCCATTTCTTGTATAAGATAGTTAAAAGAGAATTCGCAACATATCCAACAACTCCACCTAATATTATTGCCTCTGGAACCTTTACAATTCCGAATTGAATAATAAAAGAAGCATCGGCAATAGTTTTAAGAAAAGAAACAGCCAGCCCTACGCTACAAGAAAAACCAAGCATTAGCGCAACGAGTAGTTTCTCGTTGTGTTTAATATTTAGTAGTTGTAATGCTTTGTCCATCTTGCCTTTTGAAGCAGCGCAAGGTAAGAATATTATAAAATTAATAAAGCGAAAGCAATTTTAGCTTCAAGTCATAAATACTAGTCGATTTTACCTTGGGATTTGTACTTTCTTTATCGGGCAACAATAATTTAAGTTGTTGTTATCTCTAGTAAGGCAAAGCCTAATAGCCAATACTAGAACTGCAGACCTTATTGCAATTAGCCAATAACTATTTAACAACCAATTTTTTAGTAACTGTATTTTCTCCAGAACAAATTTGAATAAAATAAATGCCTTTCTCGTCAAGGTTAATGGGAGTGTTGTCAGAATTAAAAGGAACCATTTTCACCACTTGGCCAATACTATTTAGTATTTGAATGCTGTTAGCATCAGTAGTTTTAACGATAAACTTGCCGCTATTAGGGTTGGGATAAATGGTAGTACTCTTGTTATATTTAGTTTCAGGAATAGCTAAAGGAGATAAACCAATAGAGGTTAGAAGGTCAATTCGTTCGTTTTCTAGAACGGAACGTATTATTTCTCCTTGCCCATTCGTAAAGCTATTTTGGCAGCTTTCTGCGGAATAGTCCATATAGTTTTCAATCATATCGGGTAAATCGCCCAATCCTCCCGGAATAGTATCTACACAAGTGTTTTTTGTCGTATCGCAGTCTTGCGAAGACTCTGATTCAGCGTTTGGCGTGTCGGCAAGTAAATCATCTTCGGTACAATCGCCATCGCCCCAAATATGTCTCAAACCTAGGTAGTGCCCTACCTCATGGGTTACTGTTCTTCCTTGAACATCAAATGCAGGGTCAGAGTTAGGGTTATTACTTCCAAAAAAATTGAACTGAATAACAACACCATCACCTAAGTTTGAGGTGCCTCCGTTAGGCCAATTGGGTAAATTTGCTGGGGGAGTGGCATACCCTAGAACGAAAGGGCTTCCGAAGAAGGACATATCGCAAATCCAGATGTTTAAAAATTGAGACTGATCCCATGGATCTATTCCACCAGTAGCAGTTGACTTTACTCCTTCGGCAATATTACCACTAAGAATGTCAAGAAATCCATCTTCCGTAGTTTCCGTTCTAGTTATTCCCGTGGTGCTGTTGCCATTGGGGTCCGTACTTGCTAATTCAAATTTTATCATTGGTGCACCAGCAATTGGTGCGAATATCGATCGCATATTAATGGTATCGGCATTAAGCCGCTGAAAATCAGCGTTAAGTATTGAAATTTGATTAAGTATTACACTGTCGTGAAGATTTTGTTCAAGCTTGTTTTCGTTGTATACAACATGAATAACTAAAGGAATTCGATAGAGTTCATCAGCTGCTCGGGTTATATTTTTAGCCCTATTAATTATCGCTTTATAAGTCTCATCAACGGCTTGTTTGTAGCCAGGAGTTTGCGATTCATAGAATTCTAAAATGTGCTGGGTGCCGCACTTTTCGGGACTCTGAGCAAGAGAAACCGAATTAATCAGTACAACTGTTATTGCTAAAATAAGCGTATATATTTTCATCTATCTAAATTAAGTAAACATAGTCAATTCTCAGCCTTAAGTTTATTTACGGATATTCACAACGTTTAAATGGGAAATATTCGACACAAAAGGTAGTTGTTAGTATAGTCGATTGGGAGAAACTTATCGATTTTCAGCTAAAGGTTCTAGACTGTCGCAGTTTTTATAAACTATCGATTCCAATTCTATTAGAGAAGCGAGCGCCACTTGACTATAATTTTGTGACGCATTTCTAAAATTCCCACATTCAACTTTCCATAGTTCGGTAATCATGTCGTTACTGCAACGCACATCTTCAGGAATACACTTTACAGCTTTAGCAACATTATAAGCTCCGGCATGGTACACATGAAGCACCAAAAGCTTATACCAAAGTTCATTTTCATTGTAATCGATGTTGTTTGCCGCAAGAATTTTATTTGTTTCAGGAACGCAAACTGTTCGCAACAATTTCGCTGCACCCCAAGCGCATTTGTCGAAATCTTTTCGCTCGTCAACAGAGCTGTTAACAGTTAACCCCATTTGTTTAGCTACGCCTTTCATTAGTTGGAAACTACCATGAGCACCAACATGTGATTTTTTAGGTTTACCTGGGCTTTCAATTAACAGAATAGCTTGAGCGTAAAATGGATCAGTATTATTTTCTTCGAATATTTTTACTGCCTTATCAATTGCTGGAAGCACATCTTCGAAATGATAAAAATGACTTTTCCCAGAGGTCATGTATACATGTTCACCAGCGGGCAAACAATGGAATGCTTTTATACTGTCTCTAAAAGTGTGTTTTTGTTCAGGCGTTTGGGCATTCCAATTTTTAATTGAGACAGTTTTTAAAATTTGGCGAGTGCTTCCAATATTTATAACACCAGAATCTTTTTCAAGGTTCATAACAGTTCTCCAAAATATCGGTTGTGCCAAGGTGTCCCAGCGCTCCATGTAGATGCTATTTTCTTGAACCATTACCTTACACTCAGCATCTGGACTAGCGGTTACTTCAACTTTTACAGAACCATTTATAGGATAGAATGCGTAAAGGAATAATGTTAATGGAGTTACAAATATTGCAGGAATAAAACGGTTCATGTAGCGAGTTTTTAATTAATTAATTCCCTTAACGTAAAGAATGAAAAAAGGTTATAAAATATTTATTTTGTAACTACCTGGTTTAGTGTTTGTTTTGAGACCTGACTAAAGTCTAACACAAGCCTTAGAAAGGTGAAATTTTGGTGTTCGAACTTTGATTAACTTTGATTTGTGAATTGGTCAGAAGAAATTCGTTTAAGAAGACTTATCCAGTTACTTGGCGCCCTGGTGGCCTTTTCATTACTGATAACCCGCTCGTTATGGGCATCGAGTACCAGGTTATTTCCTAAAGCACCTATTTTCGACCAGTTAATAGAAATTCCATTTTCAATCGAAATAGTAGTTTGGGGTATAACTATTTGTTTAGCAATTGCTTTGGTATTTTATCCATCAAAATTTAAACTAATTCTTCCTCTGATCATTCTTATCGTGTTACAATGTGTGTTCGATCAAATAAGAATTCAACCATGGCTATACTTATACCTGTTACTCTTATTTCCACTATGGTTAGCTAAAAATTATGATTACTATAAACAACAATGGCTAATGTCTCTAGTTCGATTTGTAGTAATTGCCTTATACATGTGGAGTGGTATTCACAAAATTAATCCAGAATATTGGGATTATACACATGGGTTTATCTTGGCACCAATTATTCAGAAATGCCCCACTGGTTGGTCGAATTTTTGGAATGCTTCCGGATATGCCACACCTTTTATTGAAACTGTTTTAGGGATATTATTCCTCTTTAAATATACTAGAAATTGGGCATGTGTAGGTGCTGTATTTATGCACCTTGTTATACTATTATGCATCGGTCCATTCGGGAATAATTGGAATATGGTTGTGTGGCCTTGGAATGTTGGGATGATGCTTATTGTTTGGTTGCTTTTTTATAAGGTTGAGTGGGAATTTAATTGGAGAGATATTATTTCTGGAAAGCGGAAATATGTTGTGTTAGTTTTCTGTTTTCTTCTGTATGTAGCACCCGCAATTAATTTGGTAGGGTTGTGGGATAACTATCTGTCGTTTTCATTATATAGTGGAAAAACAAAATCGTTGCATATATATGTTCACGAAACGGCTATAACTAAATTAGAACCTTCGCTACAAAAGCTGCTCGTGACTAATAGCAACTTACCTACTTTTCGAGTGTTAATGGCAGACACTTGGTCGTTTGATGAATTGGGTGTTCCTGTATATCCACAACGAAGAATCTATATGAATACTGCACAGCAAGTCTGCGGCGGTTCATTCTTAAGTAAAGAGTTATTTTTTCTTATTACAAACAAATCAGGAAAAGGAAAAATAGAACAATTACGATGTAATCAACTTGAATAAATTTAGCTCTTCGCTAGCGTAAATGAGAAAGTTGAGCCGACATTTGCTGTGCTACGAACATTAATAGTTTGCTGATGGGCATCAATAATATGTTTCACAATTGCAAGGCCAAGTCCAGTTCCCCCTTTATCCCTTGATCTACTTTCTTCAACGCGATAAAACCGTTCGAATAGTCGAGGTAAATGAGCGGGTTTGATACCTAATCCATCATCAGAAATTTCTACCAGAACGGTGGCGTCCATGTCGTAAAATCTAATCTCGGTACTTCCGTCTTCTTTACCGTATTTAATGGAATTAACTATAAGATTTGTTAGTACTTGAGAGATTCTTTTTTTGTCACAGCTTACGAAAATAGGAGAATCATAATCCATATTGAATCGAAGCTTAATGCCGCGTTTAGCAGCTCTATTTTCCATTAATTCGTACACATCTTTTACAATTTGAACAATATTTTCCTTTTGAGAATTAAGGTGTAGCTGTTTCGATTCAATTTGCGTGATTGTGTCTAAATCTTCAACCAACGTTATCATTCTATCGATACTTTTTTCCGCTCTTTCTAGGTATTTCCGGTTTATGCTCTTATCTTCTAATCCACCTTCCAGAAGCGTAAGAACATATCCTTGGATATTAAAAATAGGTGTCTTTAATTCATGAGAGACATTACCAATAAACTCACGACTAAAGTCTTCTTTAAGCTGAAGTTTTTCGAGTGCTTTATCATTTTCTTCTCCCCATTTTTCAACATCTTTTTTTACAGTATTTAGCATGTTTTCCGAAGGAACTTTGGCCTCTGTCTCTTTTTGCTGTTTGGACCGATGAATAGTTTTGTAGATCAGTTTTACTTTGTCGTGGATAAATTTCTCGATAAGGTATTTCGAAATAAAAAAGGACGAAACAGCCGCAAATATTACTGTCAATAATAATGTAATCCAATTGGTTGGAGCTTCAGTAATCCAATTGGAAACCACAGAAAACAGCCCCACAATAACACTCGACACAAGGGCAATATAACCAGCTAAATCTCGCGGTGATTCAGTATTCATTCGCTATCGAATTTATATCCCACACCTTTGATTGTTTTGATGTACTCGTTTCCGAGTTTTTCGCGTAATTTTCGAACATGAACATCAATCGTTCTGTCGCCAACCACAACATCGTCTCCCCAAACAGTATTTAGAATTATTTCTCGAGAAAAAACGTTTCCGGGTTTTGACATTAGAAGCGATAGTAGTTCAAATTCTTTTTTAGGAAAGGCTAGCCTTTCGCCATCTTTTTCGACTAGGTATTTATTACGATCTAATAGAATGCCCTCATATTCACTCTCGTTTGTGAAGGAAGAAATAACACTATTTTTTCGCTTTAATAGCGATTTAACTTTAGCTGCAAAAACTCGAGGTTTTATAGGTTTAGAGATGTAGTCATCTGCTCCTGCTTCAAGACCAGCAATTTGAGAATAATCTTCGTTTCGAGCAGTTAAAAAGATTATAACAGCATCTTGCACAATTGGAATATCTTTTAACTCTATGCAAGTTTCAACACCATCCATTCCTGGCATCATGACGTCTAATACAATTAGATCTGGTTTTTCCGTTTTCGCAATCGTAATCGCGTCCGGCCCATTATTAGCTTTTAGAACGTGATAACCCTCTTTTTCGAGATTATAACCGAGAAACTCAGTTATGTCTGTATCATCATCAACTAATAAAATCTTTTTAGCCATAAGAAAGGGCTAAATTAAACAATGGTTGTTAAAAATGTATATCAAATTGAAGTCTAGTCATTAATCCAGTGTCCTTTGAGCCATTAAAAGTATTATAGGAGACATCGCCTTGAACTTTTAGTTTGTGACCAACAATATATTTTGATATCCCTAATGTATATTGAGAAAATGGGTTTCCGATAGCTGTTTCGGGAGTAATAGAGGTATATCTTGCTGCAATTTCCAAATTGTTCTTGAGCAGATAGCCAAGCTGCACGTTTACTCCTTGGCCAACATAGACTTTGTCGCCAGTTTCTGTTCCATCAGAATTTTTAGCTAATGGATCATTAGCTTGCTTGTTTGCATATTCAGCCATCATAGAGAGCCCTTTAAATTTAAACATCATATCCACAAATATGGTTTGAATATCGGTTTCGTGATGTCCAATATCATTAGCCATGAAGTTTCCTAGGTTACCCCTCGTTTTGGGAGAACCTTGATTGTAATCATACGTTGCTGCAATAGCTAATTTGGGGGTTTCATCTCTTTTAAGCGAACTTCCAACATATTCATCTCCTCTTCCTGCATAATCTTTTCCTGAAAAAGCTCCAAACGGCAGAATTTCTATACGGCCAGTGTATTCATAACCTCCTATATTGCCTACCGTAATATTTCTTCCTTCTCCCTGAGAAAAAGCGAAAGCTTCCGAAATAATTACTTGGCCAATAGAAAAATGATTGTGAAGCTGAATTCCAATATCACGATCAATGTTGTATTTCGAGTTTAATAAAGAACGATCAACGAATTGAAGGTTTCCAGAGGAAATAAAACGCTCCCTATTTCCAGGTAATTTGGTTTGCCCCCCCCAAATTGAGAAGTTTCCGAAGATATTCCATTTCAGAGCAGCATCTAAGATCATGTTTGGAGCTTGGTTTGTGTAAGAACTAACCTTACCAATATCTCTATTCGACAATCCGATTTCTAATTTGTAAATCAAATTTGGGCTAAAGGCAAAACCATCAAATTTTAAACGGGATCTCCTAATGAGGAAGTTGGATGACCCATTTTGAGCATCAGCCCCATCAATAAGATCCCATTCTCCGATATACAAAGATTGGAAACGTGCACCAAATTTCATTTTAAAAGAGGAATCTTCGGCCATTACATAGTACAGCCCTTTTCCAAATTTATTAGCAATTTTAGTTTGTGCAAACCCAAAAACAGTAATTGTTAAAAATGCCAGTGCGAAGCCAAAATGTTTCATCGTTTTTGTTTTTTATTTGAGTGCAAATATTCATCAAATGAGTTACAATAAACAGTGAACAAACCATCCTTAACGATATCTTAATATTGGGTTGATAGTTAGACCACATGTTAACAATTTCTTAACATTGGAAGTGCCTTTCAACAATGATGAAGAAATATTTTTGTGTCAAAATAAAATAGAACTAAAATGGAATTTGTATTATTTGAAATACTAAAGCTAGTTGGTGCACTTGGGTTCTTCATTTATGGAATGAAAGTGATGAGTGAAGGAATACAGAAAGTTGCAGGAGATGGACTTCGACAAATTCTAGCAGCAATGACAAAGAACCGATTTAGAGGAGTTATTACGGGCCTTTTAGTAACTACTTTGGTTCAATCTTCATCTGCGTCTACGGTAATGGTTGTTAGTTTTGTAAACGCAGGATTACTTTCCCTAGTGCAGGCAATTGGTGTAATCATGGGGGCCAATGTCGGCACAACTACAACAGCATGGCTGGTTACCTATTTTGGATTAATGGGTAAGTTTAAGCTGATTCATTATGCGTTGCCAATTATTGCCATAGGGTTTCCTTTGATGTTTTCCAAAAGCAACAAGCTAAGATCATGGTCAGAATTTTTAATTGGATTTGCTATTTTATTTATGGGATTAGCTGCGTTAAAAGATTCCGTGCCAGATATTAAGAATAATCCAGAGATTTTAGCCTTTTTGTCTAGCTATGCGGATATTGGCTTTATGTCGCTTATTATGTTTGTTGGAGTAGGAACGATACTAACCCTTCTTGTTCAATCATCAAGTGCCGCAATGGCTCTTACGTTGGTTATGTGTAGTGAAGGATGGATTCCATTTGAGGTGGCTGCGGCAATGGTTTTGGGGGAAAACATTGGAACAACTATTACTGCTAATCTTGCTGCATTGATTGGAAATGTTCACGCGAAAAGGGCGGCAAGAGCGCACTTAATATTTAATCTTTTTGGAGTGTTTTGGATGCTAGTGGCATTTAAAGCTTTTGTGCCTTTAACCATTTGGTTAAGTGAATCTGTTTTGGGTGTTGGAAGTCCTTATTCAGGTGCCGAAAATGTGCCATTAAATCTTAGTGTGTTTCATACAACTTTTAATATAGTCAACACTTTTACATTAGTTTGGTTTGCCGGGTTTATTGAAAAAATTGTTGTCAGAATGGTTCCATCTAAAGGCGATGCAGATGAGGAGTACTCTTTGGAATTTATTAGTACAGGAATGATGGCAACACCAGAAATGTCGCTAATGGAAGCTCAAAAGGAAATTGCTCGATTTGGAAGTGTTGTAAGAAAGATGAATGGTTTTGTTAAAGGATTAGTATCTGAACAAGACAACAAAAAGGTTAGTCAAACTTTAGCTCGAATAAAAAAATATGAAGATATAACGGATAGAATTGAAGTCGATGTGGCGAATTACTTAGCCAAAGTTTCTCAGGGGGAAATGAGTGAAAGCTCGTCATTAAAAGTTCGAGGGATGTTAAGTATTATTGGAGATTTAGAACGCATAGGAGATATTTATTATCAGATGTCTAAGACGATAGAGAGAAAAAATGATGGGAAGGTTTGGTTTACACCAGAGCAAAGAAATAAGATTAATGAGATGTTCGATTTGGCAGAGGAGGGATTGATCACGATGTGTTTGAACTTAGAAGGTATAGCTTCCGAGGTAACTATGGAAAAGGCGCAAGAGCATGAAACGGCACTTAATATCTACAGAAAGAAAATTAGAAAAGAGCATCTTGCTAGCGTTGAGAAAGGCGATTATAATTTCAATAGCGCAACAGTCTATGCCGATTTGTTTAATTCAATTGAAAAAGTAGGAGATCATACAATTAATGTGACAGAAGGCGTTGTTGGGGAGGTTTAAGCATAAGAAAATACTCTAAAACGCATCTTACAAAACAGAAAAACGTTTTTTTCTTATACGATCAATGCAGACGAAAAAATAGTTAGTTGCATTTTCAGACAATTGTCGAATTCAATCTCTATATTTGGACTATGCGTTTTAGGCAAATTGCGGGGCTCTTTTTTCTTATAGTTATTGTTGGATGCTATACTCGTGGCACATTTATAGCGATTTATGAAACAGGAAACGCATCAGAACTAGCTGATTTTCCTTTCGGTAGCGAAGAGCAAGAAGAAGAATCTAAAGAAGGAAAAGAGAAAGAAAAGGAAAAAGAGTACGATGAAGAAAACAAAGAGCTTGCCGCTAGCCAGCAAGACCTTCGTTTAAATCACATGCTTGTCAGTCAAAAACGAAAAGGACTTAATAAGCATTACACAGCC
This sequence comes from Flavobacteriales bacterium, assembly GCA_018669945.1. Classification (GTDB taxonomy): domain Bacteria; phylum Bacteroidota; class Bacteroidia; order Flavobacteriales_G; family NORP312; genus NORP312. The sequence continues at coordinate 678 of JABHTA010000184.1, read as the reverse complement.
ATCTTTATAGAGGTTTTTACCCCTCCTCCCGACGACATTTCATAGCTTTAATAGGTATTTTTCCAATTATTTCTATTATTTTTTCATCATTCTAACCTAGGTTGGAATATTATAATTCCGCTTCTATGAAATTTCTTGATTTTACAAATATTAAAGGAGACCTTTTTGGAGGGCTCACAGCAGGAGTTGTGGCGTTGCCTTTAGCTTTGGCTTTTGGCGAACAATCTGGTCTGGGGGCCGTTTCTGGGCTATATGGCGCAGCATTTCTGTCATTTTTGGCGGCAATTTTTGGCGGAACAAAGACGCAGATCAGTGGACCAACAGCACCTATGACGGCACTAAGCATGCTCGTTGTTGGTGGAATTTTACAAGGATTTAATGGTAAAATTGAGGATGCTTTACCTGTTATTCTAGGCGTATTCGTTTTAGCAGGTCTATTCCAGATGATGTTGGGGTTTATTAAAATAGGAACCTATATCAAGTATATACCATACACTGTAATATCAGGTTTTATGACGGGCATCGGGGTTATAATAATTTTAACAATGATCTTGCCATCTGTAGGTTACTATTCGGGAGAAGACGAAGAGGTAATTGAGTCATTTAAACCGCAAGCGGAAGAGTTAATTTTTGAGAAGTTCTTGAGGTCTGAAGCTGAAAACGATGTACTCGTGCTTG
>JABHTA010000182.1 GCA_018669945.1 Flavobacteriales bacterium | reverse complement strand
TTTTAGAGTTGGAAATACCTTAACTAATTCACTTTCTCTGGATGGAGGAAATGATCTAGCAACGTTTCGATTATCATATACGAACCTTAAGAATAGAGGGGTGGTTCCTAATACTAAATTCGAACGCAATACGATTAATTTCAGAAGTTCAGCAAATTTATCTGATAAATTAAGTGCAGATGCTAAAGTGAATTATATACGTCAAGACGCATTAAATAGATTAAACCAATCTGATAGTAGAGGTGCTGGTCGGCACTATAATTTTCTTCCGAGAAACATTAGTGATGAATCATTAAGAAATTATAAAGATGAAAACGGAGATGAAAAGGTGTGGTATTCTCCTTGGGCATGGCAGTCAAACCCTTATTGGATGATGAATGAAAACCAGAACAAAGATTGGCGAGATAGAATAGTTGGTTTTGCCAGTGTGAATTATAAAATGTTAGATTGGTTAAGTGTTAATATACGAACGGGTTTAGATACTTATAATGAAAGACGACAGAACTCCACAGGAACAGGGTCAAAAGCCAATTCTTACGGAGACCACCAAGAATCCTGGCTTAATTTCACAGAAAGAAATACTGATTTTCTTTTTATCGCTGACAGGAAATTGGGTAAGAAGATTGGAATGTCAGGTAATTTCGGAGGAAACCGAATGTATCAACGCACCGAATCTATAAACATTAGAAATCAAAGGCTATCTATTCCTGGATTCTATAATATTTTCTATTATGATGATGTTAGTGACCTTACTCTAAATGCTGATAATTATGGATTATATGAAAAACGAATCAATTCATTATATGGCTCATTGCAGTTTTCCTATAACAGCTATTTGTTTTTAGATTTTACAGGGAGAAATGATTGGTCATCGACATTGCCAGAGGAAAATAACAGCTATTTTTATCCTTCTGCCAGTCTTGGATTTGTGGTTACAGATGCATTAGGGATGAATAGCAAATTGCTCCAGTTTGCTAAATTAAGAGGTTCTTATGCAAAAGTAGGTAGCGATGGTAATCCATATTTAACGCAGGCAACCTACGTTCAGAGCGGAACATTTAATTCCCAACCGCTTTTTTACACAGCTCAACCCTTGGCACTAACAGATTTAAAGCCAGAACAGACTAGCTCTTTAGAGGTAGGAGCAGATTTTCGTTTATTTGCTAGTAAAGTTAATATCGACTTTACCTACTATATGTCAAAAAGCACAAATCAAATAATTCCAGGGTTTCCTGTTTCTGCGGCTAGCGGATTTTCAGCCGCAGTTATTAATGCTGGGGAGATCCAAAATAATGGTATAGAGCTCATGTTGAATCTTATTCCTGTTGAGAAGAAAAATTTAACATGGGAAGCGAATTTCAATTTCGCAAAAAATAAAAACAAGGTAATTGAATTAGCTGACGGAGTTGATAATTTAGTTCTAGGAGAACAGTGGGGAGCTACTATAGAAGCAAGACCTGGGAACGCTTATGGCGATATTGTAGGCTATGGGATAAGACGAGACGATTCAGGAAATAAATTAGTAGATGAACATGGAATGTATATCCGAAGTGATACAACAATGGTATTAGGAAATATCAATCCTAAATTTTTGCTTGGAATTTCGAATGAACTGCAATACAAAAGTGTGTCGTTAAGTTTTTTAATTGACATGAAAATAGGCGGAGATATTTATTCGGCATCTAATATGTACGCACATGGTTATTCAGGAACAGTTATAGAGACATTAGCAGGCAGAGAAGAATGGTATGATTCAGAAGATGCAAGAATAGCTGCAGGTATCGATGAGTCGGATTGGATTGCAACAGGTGGATATTTAGCTGATGGGGTTTATGAAGATGGTTCAGAAAGCAATGGGGTTAGTGTTGAGGGTAAAACAAACGAAACATATGTGAATCCCGAAAATTATTGGGGTCAGTTTTCAAATTGGGGAAACGAGATCCATGAACCTCATGTATACGATGCAAGTTATGTGAAGTTAAGAGAAGTATCTCTAGGCTACCAAATTCCAAAAAAAATAGTTAAAAAGGTAAAACTTGTATCAGCTTCTGTTTCTATAGTAGGTAGAAATTTGTGGTTGATCTATAGTGGAACACCAAACATAGACCCAGAAGCGGCATACAATAATGGTAATGGGCAAGGGGTAGAGTATGGTACATACCCTATCGCAAGAAGTATAGGATTTAATATTAACGCAACATTTTAATGAAAAAGTTCAAGACACTATACTTCGCACTTTCGTTAGCTATGTTTCTGCCATTTGGTTGTACAAAGGGGTTTGATGAATTGAATATCAACCCTAACGCACCAACAGAAGTAGACTCCGATTACTTATTTACGCGATGTGTGATCAGAACATTTGATGATTATTTAGTTGGAGTAAATACTGAAATTTGGTCCTTAATGGTTTGGACACAGCAGCTAGCTGATTTGGCGGGGATTCAGCAACAAGGTGCCGAATATAGTTATGGAAACGAATGGGCAGAGCAAACATGGACGGTGTGGTACGCAGATGTTGTAGCTAATTTAAATGAGATTATTCGGTTAACTGAGGCTGACGAAACATTAGTAAATAAGTTAGCAGTTGCTCGAATATGGAAAGTATATGTATTTCATAGAATAACTGATTTATGGGGGGATGTGCCATATAGTGAAGCGGGAAATGGAAATAGCAAAACAGATAAAAATCTGACCCCAATTTACGATACACAATCGGAAATTTATGAGGATATGCTGTCAGAATTAAAGGAGGCCTCAAGTTCCTTAAATAATGATTATCAAACATATGATGCTTCAGATCCTATATACAATGGAGATATTAATTCATGGAGAAGATTAGCAAATAGTTTACGATTAAGGTTAGCGATGCGCATATCAACAGCAAATCCAACTCATTCAAGAGAGGTAGTTGAAGAACTTATGGCTGAGAATGATTTTATTACTAGTAATTCTGATGCGGCATATTTTCCATTTTCATCAGAAGCAAGAAGCCCATTTTTTAGCCTATACGATTTAAACCAAGGGGAGAGACGACCTAGCTATTTCTTGGTAGATAAGTTGAAATCGACAAATGATCCACGATTAATTGTACTTACAGAAAAAGCTGCTATTTCACAAATACTAGGTACAGATATTTATGAAGGTGTACCTAATCTTTTGACATTCGAAGAAATCGAAAATGAAAATTTTAGCGATATTTCTACTTCTACAGTCGGTACCAGATTTCTTGACATTGATAAAGAAGGAATAATTTTTAGCTTTTCTGAACTTTGCTTCTTGCAAGCAGAAGTAGCCATGAAGGGATGGGGTGCACCGTTAAGTGCGGAACAGCACTATGAAGAAGGTATAGTCAGTTCAATGGAGTATTATGGCATTGAAAGTGACTCTACCACCAATTATTTAGCTGGGATAGGAGTATTTGATGGAACTACGGAGCAAATAATAAATCAAAAATGGCTGGCTTTATTGTATCAAGACCCATATGAGAGTTATGCAGAATACAGACGCACAGGATTCCCCGTTTTATTTAAGTACGATGGTTCCGAAGTAAATGAAAATGATTTTCCGCAGCGTATAGCATATCCTCAATCCGAAATCAACCTAAATAGAACTAATGTAACTGCTGTTGGTGAAGGTATAAATGATTCAAAAACTAAGCTCTGGTGGGCGAAATAATAAACTAATGACATGAAGAAAATAATTACACTATGTATAGCAATTGCTCTGTCTGCCTTTGCTTATTCGCAAGATCTAACGGTAAATACTTTTTCTACAGAGACACATTCAGGTGCTGCAACTATTAACCAGGATTTTACCTTCCCATCAGATATTTCAATGTATAATCAGATTACTATGGAAATTGCTTTGACCTGTCCTGCTGGAGGATGCGATCCTTGGGATAGATATGCACACATAAAACTAGTTACTTTAGGTGGTGAAAAGCTTGAAATAGGGAGATATGTTACTCCTTATGCAAACGATTGGTGCTCATGGACGATTGATGTCACAGAGTACCGTGAACATCTTACTGATGTCGTTTCCCTAGAATCTTTTATTGAAACGTGGTCGGGAGGCTGGGATCTCACATTGGATTTTCATTTCTACTTAGGAACTCCTACATATCCATATGTTGCTGTACAGAATCTACACACAGATTATTATATGAATTATGGGGACACATTGTTTAACGACATAGATATTGCTTCAAGAAATGTATTTGTCCCTGCAAATGCAGAAAAAGTAGTTTTTAGAATTACGAATACTGGTCACGGCCAGGGTAATACACAAAATGCAGCAGAATTTTCAAATATGACCCATGCAATTCATGTCGATAGTGTAGAGGTTGCAACGCAACATTTATGGAATTCTGATTGTAATGTCAATCCTTGTTCTCCTCAGAGCGGAACCTGGCAGTATGCAAGAGCAGGATGGTGTCCAGGTCAAGAAATTCAAGGAGATGATTTTGATATAACTAGTAGTACAACCCCGGGAGAATATTCAGTTTGGGATTACGTCTTGCAACCTTTTTTTAATGATTGCAGCCCATACAATATTGATGTAAATACAGGTGGGTTAAATTGTATAAGTGGGGTAACTTGTGCCGACTGCAACTACAATAGTAATGGCCATACAGAACCAAACTATAAGATTTCTATGCAAGCAATTTTTTATAGCACAACACCAATTACAACAACGCGGCCCGCTTACCCGGTAAAAGTTTTAGAAACTATCAATGAATTAGCCGAGTTTCAGATTTACCCAAATCCTTCTAATGGAATTTACACTATTGAATCTAGTTCATCAACCGAATCGTTTAATGTGCACGTAATAGATGTTACAGGAAAAAACATACTTACAGCAACTTGCCATGGAAAATCTGAAGTTGATATTTCAAATAGCCCAAATGGAATATATT
>JABHTA010000181.1 GCA_018669945.1 Flavobacteriales bacterium | reverse complement strand
TATGCCCATTTAATGGATGACCCAAAAACAAGGGAGCATGTTTTACTAACTCTAGATAAAATGGCGCAAGGGGGAATTTATGATCAGATTGGTGGCGGCTTTGCTAGATATTCTACAGATATTATGTGGAAAGCACCTCACTTTGAGAAAATGTTATACGATAATGGTCAACTCGTTTCTTTGTATGCAGAAGCATATCAAAAGACTAAGAAATATCTATATAAAGAAACTGTGTACGAAACAATTGAGTTTGTTCAACGAGAATTAATGTCTTCAGAATATGCATTTTATTCTTCATTAGATGCTGATAGCGAGGGTGAAGAAGGTAAATTTTATGTATGGAAAAAGGAAGAGCTACAAACCATTTTAGGAAATGATTTTGATGTATTTGCCAAGTACTATAATGTAAACACAAAGGGTCTTTGGGAACATGGTAATTACATTCTTCTCCGAGATGAAGACGAGAAGAAATTCGCTGATAAGAATGACTTAACTGTGGAGGAATTAAAGGCGTTTATTGGAGGATGTAAAGAGAAATTGATGTCGGTTCGAGACACTAGAATTCGACCAGGGTTAGATGATAAGTCTCTAACTTCGTGGAACGCATTAATGTTGAATGGATTAATAGATGCTTACCATGTTTTTGATGACGATAAATTTTTGGATCTGGCACTAAAAAATGCAAATTTCATAGTATCCAAACAAGTAAGAGAAGACGGAGGCTTAAACCACAACTACAAAGAAGGGCGGTCAACAATAAATGGATATTTAGAAGATTATTGCTTCACGATTGAAGCCTTCATCAATCTGTATACTGCAACTTTGAATGAGGCTTGGTTGCAACGAGCAGATAAGTTAATGCAATATTCTATCAGTCATTTTTATGATGACAAATCAGGAATGTTCTTTTTCACTTCGGATTTGGACAAGGCATTAATTGCTCGTAAAACAGAGGTTGGAGATAATGTAATTCCGGGATCTAATTCTAGTATAGCAAAAGGTCTTTTTTTACTTGGACATTATCTTGACAATCAAGATTATCTGACGAAAAGTGAAACGATGCTTAATAATGTTCAGTCACAAATTCCGAATTACGGTTCAGGATATTCCAATTGGGCGCAGCTTTATTTAAATCGAGTTTATCCATTTTATGAGGTAGCTATTTCTGGCAAAAATGCTTCAGATAAAATTGTAGAAATGAATCAGTATTACAATCCAAATAAAATGATTCTTGGAGCAACACAAGAAAGCAAATTACCACTAATGGAAGGTAAGTTTGTAAAGGGAGTAACAATGATTTACGTATGTGAGAACAAGGCTTGTCAGTTGCCAACGACAGAAATTAGCGAAGCGATTAAACAGTTGAAGTAGATGTACAAATTGGCAGCAATTTTTTATTTATTTGCTTCTGCAGTTCAAGCACAGATACTTGACAATTCGAACTGCGATGTGTTTTCTGACAACAATTTTTTTAATCAGAAGTTCATCAAAAAAAATGGCATAACAACAATACGGAGTACTATTTTGAGTAAACGGGAGATGAAGCCGATAATAGAAACTCCGTTATGGCAACAATTCGATTTCGATAAATATGGTCGTGTTGAGCGAATGATGGAAACCTATTTTAATGGCTCTGATATTGACACATCATTGGTGCAATTCAAATACGCAGGAGACCATCTAATTAAAAAGAGATTATCTGATTCAAAAGGATTTTACTCTTATTCGTATCAGTATGATGATCAGCACAATTTAGAAAAAATGATTTATTCGCGGGAAGTGAATGCAAATCCTGAAGCCCATAATTTCGTATTGGGGCAGCTAATCGAAGTATATAAAGAGCGCTATGAGAATTCTAATATTTCCGATAAGAAAACGAAAAGAATAATCTATAACAGTGATGATAAACCCTACTTACAAGAGTTAACAGAATATGACGAATATGGCAATAAAAAAAAGGAGTTGTCAACGCTTGTTGTGACTAAGAAAGGGAGCAATGTAACTTACAGTTACGATGCGTATCATCGTCCGGTTGAAAAGCTAGAAATTAACAATTTATTCGGTAAAAGCGAAACACGATACGAATATAAATATGATGAGGCGGGGAATTTACTATCAGAAAAAAAGCACGAAGATGGAGTGCACAAAACTACCCGAGAATTCTTGTACGATGGGCGCATGTTACTTTCGGCAAGACTAACAAAAGATGAATCTACAGGTACGATTCAGATAGTAAAGTACACGATCACTTTTGACTGACTTTACTTTACGCAATCGTAAACTATGAACTTATCGTTTTCGGCTAGGATTTCTACTTTAGAAAATAACTTGGTTAAGTGTGTTTTAAAATTCAAAGAAACAGCACTTACCATTTGAAAATGACCACTAGTTTTAAGTTTTTTATGAACTTGCTTAAACAAGTCTAAAGCCACCTCAATATTCGTTTCGTATTCGAAATGATATGGTGGATTAGAAACTATTAAATTAAAGAATTCAGGAGTAAAATTTTCTAAACTATCGCTAAAATGATGATGTGTATTTTCATCTTTCAAATTTAGTTTTGAAGATTCAACGGCTAGGTAAGAATCGTCCACTAAATGAATTTCTGCATTAGCATTTTGCTGACGAATTGCATGGGCAATAATGCCATTACCAGAGGCTAAATCGAGTATTACGTCAGCAGAAGAATCGACATTTAAATTATCTAGAAAAAATTCAGTTGCTTGATCAATCTTGTTTGCAGAAAAGACACCAAAATATTGCTTGATTGTTTTATTTCCGAAAGTAATTTCGTTAAAAAGAGAGTTGGATTGTGTTTTTTTCTTTTTCGATAATATGATAAGTCTAGCTTTCTTTTTGGCTTTTGTTTGTTCAACTTCTTCGAAATAGTCACCTGCAATTTCTAACATCTGTTTGGAGAAATGTCGAGTCATAAATCCACAAATAACCTGGCTGTTTTCGCCTAAGCATTTGCTGAGCTTTTGCAGTTGTAAACGGAATAAATCAAGCGATTTAGGAACCTTAACTATAGCGATTTCAACTTCATGATTTATTTTATCGAAAGGAAAAATGATATTTTGCTCAATAATGGAGATGCTGTTATCTAACATGTTTTGTCTCAACGCCTTTTCCTGACTTTTATAATTGACTATCGAAATCGGTGAAAACTTATGGAAGTTGCAAGCTAAATAACCAAATCTGTCGTTCAGTAAAACAGGAGCTCGGAGCGCAATGTTCTCTGTTTCGATGTATTCTTCTATGAGTTCGTCTGCAGCGCTAAAGGAACGAAGCGACTTGTTTTCGCTCTTCGGATACCTCCTAATAATTAATTGATTCGGCGTTTTCATTTTGCAAAGGTAGGTTACGCTCCTATATCCTCATTCCAGAGTTCTGGTTTTTCTGAAATAAAATTCTCCATCATTATAATGCACTCTGAATTATTGAGGTCGATAACTTCAACTCCATGGCTTTCCATAAGATCTCTTGCGCCATCAAATGTTTTAGACTCCCCAACGACAACTTTAGGAATTTTAAATTGAACAATTGTT
>JABHTA010000011.1 GCA_018669945.1 Flavobacteriales bacterium | reverse complement strand
ATTTTACCAACTAACTTATCATTATTAGCTGCAATCATATCTAATTTATACTTCTTTACTTCGGTATCTATTGCGGCTAATTCATCTTTTGTTTTTTTATCGTCTTTGTCCGCTTTTAATTTAGCACGCAGTGGTGTTGCTTTCTTTTGTTGATTGTTGATAAACTGCAAATAATCGTAAAAGACTTTGTTTTCTTCAGAACCCTTTACGCTCATGCTCATTACCAAATCTTTACGATTGGTTGTCATGGTAAATTTTGGTTCGGTAATTATGAATTCAAAATAAGTTTTTTGATCAGGCATAACAACAGAGTATATTCCTCCAGGAAGTAACTCTTCTCCTTCAAAAACAAAGTTTCCTTTACTGTCAACATTAGTCGTGTCTTTGTAATATTGTTTTGCTCCATAATATCCAGCTAAGTATATAACAGTGTCATTCACTCCTTCAACGTTAAATGTGTATTTATAGCCTTTTTGGCTGAATCCATTTGCTGTGAAAAGAAAAGCGGTAATAGCAATCAGTAATTTCTTAATCATTTTTTATATTTTGAGTTGCAAAAATAACAAAAGACCTCGGTCAAATTCATGCCAATATTATAAAAACTAAGGTAAGTTTGCTGTTAAAGAAATGTTAAACTGATTCGGGTCTAAATTTTAGTGAAATCGAGTTAATGCAATACCTTATATAATTGGGTTTAGGTCCATCGTTAAATACGTGACCCAAGTGTCCTTTGCAAGAGGCGCAAACAACTTCAGTACGTATCATGCCGTGTGATTTGTCTCTTATGTATTCAATCGCATCATCCTCTATTTTTTCTGTAAAACTTGGCCAACCGCAACCAGACTGAAATTTAGATTCAGAATTAAACAATTTGGCATCGCATCCTGCGCAATAGTAGTTTCCTATTTCGTCATGAATGTTGTACTTTCCACTATGTGGCGGCTCTGTGCCTTTTAGGCGAAGCACTTGATATTCGTCATCAGAAAGTTTATCTTTCCATTCTGTTTCGCTTGTTGGGTTTGTGTTTTTCATAATGTCGTATATTGATAATTGACGCTGTCAATTAATAAATCTGAGCAAAATAAGTGTTTATATGGCTAATAAATTCCTTTATCGAACAAAAACTAACATTAATATTTTTTTTGAAAAAACCCAATACAAGTGCCTATAATCATAGAATTTATGTTATATATTTACGTAACGCTTTTTGCGGTAAATGATTATTTATTATGGTAACTACGGAATTAACATTAGGAGAAGCGCTTAAAGAATTTTTCGGCTTCGATAAATTCAAGGGAGATCAAGAGGATATTATTAAAAGTCTGATGAATGGTCACGACACCTTTGTGATCATGCCCACTGGAGGAGGTAAGTCAATGTGTTACCAGCTGCCTGCTTTGTTGTCTGAAGGTACAGCAATTATCGTTTCTCCGCTTATCGCATTAATGAAGAATCAGGTTGACTCAATAAGAAATCATGGAGCAGATAATGCAGTTGCACATGTTTTAAATTCAAGTTTAACTAAAGGAGAAACCGTTCAAGTAAAAGAAGATATTGTTGCTGGAAAAACTAAAATGTTATTTGTTGCACCAGAATCATTAAACAAACAGGAAAACATTGACTTTTTTAAGAAGATAAAAATATCCTTTGTCGCAGTAGACGAGGCGCATTGTATTTCTGAATGGGGGCACGATTTTAGACCTGAGTATCGCAGAATAAAAGAAATGGTTAAGCATATTGATGATGATATTCCAGTTATGGCTTTAACAGCGACAGCAACACCTAAAGTTCAGTTAGATATTCAGAAAAACTTAGGCATGACAGATGCTAAAGTATTTAAGTCATCATTCAATAGACCAAACTTGTTTTATGATGTAAGGCCAAAAGTTGAGGTAGCAAAAGAGATTATTCGTTTTATCAAACAGAATGAGGGTAAATCTGGAATTATTTATTGTTTGAGCCGAAAGAAGGTTGAGGAGATAGCAGAAACCTTAATCGTAAATGGAATTAAAGCCAAAGGGTATCATGCAGGCATGGATGCGTCAACAAGAGTTGCTAATCAGGACGCGTTTTTAATGGAAGACGTGGATGTTATCGTAGCAACAATAGCATTTGGAATGGGAATAGACAAACCTGATGTACGGTTTGTTATTCATCATGATATGCCTAAAAGTTTGGAGGGATATTACCAAGAAACTGGGCGTGGAGGTCGAGATGGTGGGGAAGGTAAATGCGTAGCTTTTTACTCATATAAGGATATCGAAAAGTTAGAGAAGTTTATGACGGGTAAACCTATCGCGGAACAAGAAATTGGTCGACTGTTATTAATGGAAACGGTATCATTTGCAGAAACTTCAATTTGTAGAAGAAAACATCTATTACACTATTTTGGAGAATTCCATAATGAAGATAATTGCGACAACTGCGACAACTGCGTTAATCCTAAAGAGAAGATTGAAGGTCAACAAATTGTCGAATTAGTTTTGAAAACGATTGTTGAAATTGGACAAAAACATAAAATTAAGCATGTTGTGAACGTTATAGCTGGGCATGAATCAAACGAGGTCAAAAGCTATAAGCATAACTTCATAGATGTTTTTGGTAAAGGGAAAGACCATGAAGATAAAGTTTGGGAGTCTGCTATCCGCCAAGCTCTCGTAGCGGGATTGCTATCAAAAGACATAGAAAATTACGGAACACTTCAATTGAGTGAAATGGGTCAGGAGTTTTTAAAGTCTCCCAAACCTTTCATGGTAACTAAAGATCATGATTATAGTGATGTTGAAGGTGATAACGATATTATTGTAGCAGGCAAGTCTGGAGGAGCTGCATCTGACGAACAATTGTTCAAGCTATTAATAGACGAACGAAGAAGAATTTCGCAAGAAATTGATAAACCTCCGTTTGTAATTTTTCAGGAAACGTCATTGCAGGATATGGCAACGCAGTATCCTATTACAATGGAAGAGATGAAAAACATTGTTGGAGTAGGTGCTGGTAAAGCAACAAAGTTCGGCCAATCTTTTATTGAACTAATAGCAGATTATGTTGAGGAAAATGAGATTGAACGCCCTCAAGATATGGTTGTTAAATCTATAGTTAACAAATCTGGTTCTAAGGTTTATTTTATTCAAAGTATTGATAGAAAAATGCCATTGCCAGATATCGCAAAGGCAAAAGGCTTAAGTATGTCTGATTTACTCACAGAGCTTGAAGCAATTGTAGACAGTGGAACCAAATTAAGCATTGATTATTACATCAATGATGAAATGGACGAAGACCTTCAAGATGAAGTATATGAGTATTTTTCAGAAGCAGAAACGGACGCGATCCAAGATGCTATGGATGAATTGGGTGAAGATGAGTATTCTGAGGATAATATTCGTTTAATGCGAATGAAGTATATATCAGAAGTAGGGAACTAATAAATATTTAGTTTATATTTCAAATAATGATTTGTTAGCTAAAATAGGTCAGATAAACTCTTAGATCAACTAAATTTTTGAGATCTTAGTCCTGTTGAGCATTTTTTAATGTATTAATTAAGTTATAGGAGCTATTTTAACGAACTTTTCATTCATTCTATTTCCTAAATACAACCCGTAATTTAGATAAGTCTAAAAAATAGTACAGTATATAAGTAAAAATGTATTTTTGCAACGTGAAAACGGACAGAAATTCCTTTACTGAAGAAAATTATTTGAAGGCGATCCATAAATTATCGAGGATAAACCCAAAAGGCGTCTCTACTAATGCAATTGCTGGTGCAATGGAAACAAAAGCATCTTCGGTTACGGATATGGTTAAAAAATTAGCTTTAAAAATGTTAATTAATTACAAGAAATATCAAGGTGTTACGCTTACCGAAAAAGGTCGAAAAGCTGCGGTTTCCGTTGTGCGTAAGCATAGATTATGGGAGGTTTTTTTAGTAGATAATTTGGGTTTTAAATGGGACAGCGTGCATGAAATTGCCGAACAATTAGAACATGTACAGTCTGAAGAGTTAGTCATTAGGCTAGATCGATATTTGGGTATTCCTCAATATGACCCACACGGAGATCCGATTCCAGATTCCGATGGAAACATTACCCACCACAAAGATACCTGTTTGTCAGATTTAAAGGTAAATCAGGTGGCAGTTGTTGTTGGGGTTAAAGATTCTTCATCAAGTTTTTTGCAACATTTGGAGAAAATGAAATTGGTTTTAGGCGCTTCGGTAAAAGTAGATGAAATCGTAGATTTCGATAAATCTATGAGTATTTGTATCAGTGATGGCCTGCCTGTTTCTATATCGGAAGCCGTGGCGAAAAACCTATATATTAAAAGATAACAGTTATGATAGAAACATTTAAATTATACATAGCATCATTCGAGAGTCCAATTATGCAAGCACTAGTTGCTGGATTGTTTACGTGGATACTTACAGCAGCAGGAGCCTCATTAGTTTTTCTCTTTAAAACAATGAGGCGGGTCGTATTAGATGGTATGCTGGGATTTACTGGCGGAATAATGGTAGCAGCAAGTTTCTGGTCACTATTGGCTCCAGCAATTGAAATGTCTGCGGGTGAAAGTTTTGTAAAAGTTATTCCAGCGGCAGTCGGATTTTTCTTAGGAGCTTTATTTCTTTATGGATTAGATAAAGTCATGCCTCACTTACATATTAATTTTAAAAAGGATGAGGCAGAAGGGATAAAAACAGATTGGCACAGAACAACTCTTCTAGTATTGGCGATTACAATGCACAATATTCCCGAAGGCCTAGCTGTAGGGATTTTATTTGGAGGTGTTGCGGCAGGATTCGATGGTGCCACAATTGGCGGAGCGATTGCATTAGCCATAGGTATAGGAATTCAAAATTTTCCAGAGGGGCTTGCAGTATCAATGCCCCTGAGGCGACAGGGAGTTAGCCGTTTTAAGAGCTTTTGGTACGGACAACTTTCTGCAATTGTCGAACCTATCGCTGCAGTTCTTGGTGCATGGGCTGTGCTTACATTTCAGCCAATTTTGCCTTATGCCTTGGCGTTTGCCGCTGGAGCGATGATATATGTAGTTGTTGAAGAAGTAATTCCTGAAACACAGCGCGATAAGTATACAGATATTGCCACGATGGGATTTATTGTCGGGTTTTTAGTTATGATGACGCTAGATGTTGCTTTAGGGTAACGAAAATAGCTCGATTGCGTAAACTGCGCGATGAATATTTTCACATTATTTATTTTTTCCATTTCAGCTCTGGCTTCTTTTACCTTTCATATAGATAAAGTTAAGAAAGAAACAATCGATTTTTGTGATTCTATAAATATACAAAGTTGCAATAGTGTCTCTTCAAATAATTAAGGTGAAATCTAAGAAGGTAAATAAGAAAAATAAATCCAGTCTTCGCGAGTGGATTGAGGCAATGTCAATTGCTTTAGTTGTCATACTTCTATTTCGTTTTTTTTGTTTTGATTTATTTGTCGTTCCCACCACCTCAATGGAAGGAACTGTGCTTTCTGGTGATTTTGTTCTTGTCAATAAATTCAATTACGGACCTAGAATTCCAATAACACCGCTTTCAGTTCCATTTACTCACCAATATATGCCATTTTCTGAATCGAGTAAAAGCTATTCTAGTATTATTCAGATACCTTACGGTAGATTTTGGAGTTCTACTGAAATTAAACGAAATGATATAGTTGTATTTAACTATCCTTTGGATTATGGATTTCCTGTAGATCAAAAAACGTTCTATATAAAAAGGTGTATCGCTTTGCCAGGAGATAAATTTGAAATTGACGAAAAAAAAACTTTTTTAAACAGAGAACAGGTTGAAACTCCACCGCTTTCTAAATTTCAATATCATGTAAAAACTACAGCTATGGATTTAAATTTAGATTCATTAGAAATTTTTGGTATTACAGAAGGAGGTAGAATTTCAAATCAAGGAGATTGGCAATTAAAAATGACTAAGAGTACAGCCGAAGAGCTAGCTTCTCATTCAGAAATAGACCAAGTCATATTAATATTAGATAACGTGTTTCATGAACAACGGTATATTTTTCCGCAATCTGATCAGTATAAATGGAATAAGGATTATTTTGGACCATTAATTATACCAGCAAAAGGAGATTCAGTTTTATTAGAGTATGATAACATCAAATTATATCAAAAATTGATAGCTGATTACGAGTCTAACGAACTTGAAATTACTGATGATAGCTTAATTTACATTAATGGCAAAGAAGCTGAATATTATAAATTTCAGATGGACTATTATTTTATGATGGGTGATAACCGAGATGATTCTAATGATTCGAGGTTTTGGGGATTTGTGCCAGAAGATCATATTGTTGGTAAAGCTACTCATACCCTTTTTTCTGTTGATAAGTCGAAAACCGAATGGTTGAAACGCTTTCGGTGGAATAGGTTCTTCAGTTCTATTAAGTAAATGATTAGATTTGAGCAATGTTATGCGGCGCTAAGTTGAAGTGCACTTTAATTTTATCTATGGCAAGAACCCAGACAAGCTCAATTTCATTAGGATTCCAGGCTCCAGAATTTTCATTACCTGATTCAAAATCAGGGAAGGAACTATCGCTTAGCGATATAAAAGGTGCCAAAGGAACTTTAGTAATATTCATGTGTAACCATTGCCCTTTCGTAGTTCATGTTATTGATGAGCTTGTTCGATTAGGTAATGACTATTTGAATTCAGGAATAAATATTGTAGCTATTAACTCTAATGACGTAAAGAATTACCCTGACGACTCGCCTGAAAAAATGAAGCAATTGGCTGAGGAAAAACAAATTCCTTTTCCATATTTATTTGATGAATCTCAAGAAGTAGCTAAAGCTTACGATGCGGCTTGCACTCCAGATTTTAGTGTTTTTGATTCAGCAATGAAGTGTGTTTATAGAGGGCAGCTAGATGGTTCTCGACCAGGAAATGATATTTTAGTTGACGGTCGTGATATTAGAATGGTATTCGAAGCAATACTTACAGGGGCAGAAGTGGTGAAAAATCAAATTCCTAGTCTAGGGTGTAACATCAAATGGAAACAGTAAAATGAAAAGAGTAGGGGTTTGGCTTTTGATTTTTAGTTTATACGGTGACTCCATTTATAGTCAAACAATCGAAGAATTAGAATATGAACTAGATTCCCTTCACATTTGGGAAACACGAGTTAAAAAACAGATTGAGGAAATAAGACTAACCAAGGTTATTACGGACTTAAAAACATTAGGGTTACCAAGTGGTGCAGAGGTTGAAATAGTAGAACACAAATCTATGATCTTGGGTTATGACGAACAGCATGAACAAGCTCGATGGGTGAGCCACATAATCATTCCAGATGTTGAAAACGGTAATGTTTCTCGTACTAACGATTTTAGAATAGACCCATTGGTGACAACAGGAACTGCTGTAAAAGCAGATTATTGGTATAGTGGTTATGACCGTGGCCATTTAGCTCCTTCTGCAGATTTCAGATGGTCTCAGGTGGCATTAAGTGAGTCATATTTTTATTCTAATATGGTTCCTCAGCTTCCTGAATTAAATAGAGAGCGTTGGGCACAATTAGAAAATCTATTACGTGAATATGTAATCGCTAATAAAGAACAGCTTTATGTTGTTACGGGTGGAGTGTTGAATGAGAGCCTTCCTAAAATGAATAATGAAGGGCATAAGAATAAAGTAAGTATTCCGAAACTGTTTTACAAAGTGGTGCTCGATAATTCAGGGGAAGAAAAACGAGGTATTGCGTTTTTAATGCCCAACAGTAATTGTTCAAATCCGATTTTGACTTATGCTGTCTCTATAGATAGTGTTGAAGCGTTAACAGGTTTAGATTTTTTTACTTCACTTAGCGAAGATGAGCAAGTCAAGTATGAATCTATTACTGATGTTGATCCATGGCGAACGAAAGCCATGGAGGGTGAGGTACTTCCAATAGATCCAACAACATTGCCAAAAGGTAAAATTAACACAGTCCAATCACAATATTATACAGGAAGTAAGGCTTGCGTTTGCGGAACAGTTGTAGCGACTAAATACAGTGAGAAATCAGGAGCAACATTTCTTAATTTAGATAAGAAATTTCCTAATCAAATTTTCTCTGTTGCTATTTGGAAAGACTCTCGAGCCAACTTTAGTTACCTACCAGAAAATGAATTAAAAGGGAAAAAGGTTTGTATTACGGGTAAGTTAGAAGCCAATAAAGGGACACCAACTATGAATATTAGTAATGAGAAATCAATTGTTATTGTTGAGGAATAGAGCGGAAATAATGTTAAAAGCATTTCCCCAAAATTAAAGCAATAAAGAAACAAATCCTCTGTGCAATACATTCTTCTTTTTATCGAAATTTTATTAACAGTTTTATTACTTTTTATTAGACATAAAAAGTACCATGAAAAGAAGAGCCTAATTAACCCCAAAAGTGAGGCTTGGGAAACACACAACCTCATTAAATCTGGTAAAACAAAACGCTTGGTGAGAGAAAGGCAAAAGTATATCAACACAATGGTGACAATTATAGCAATTGGCTTAGTCGCAATATGCGCCACATTATTTTGGTACTCTCACTTATTAGTTGAGCAGCATCGAAAAGATGGATTGATTGGCTCGGTTTTTTAGAGAGTTGATAAAAAAACATCTTAAGACAGTGATATTAAGAGGTCTTTTCATATTAAACGTTTATATTTCATTGAATGAAATATAACATACAACAAACGGTATTGGTGTTCTAAATGTTTTTCATTCCTTTGTGAATTGCCTATGTCAGAAACTAAACTAACCCATAAAGAAGAAATTCGAGTTCGGTTCAACGATGCCGACCCAATGAATATTGTTTGGCATGGCAACTATTTGCAATACATGGAAGATGCGCGAGAAGCGTTCGGTGAACATTTCGGATTGGGATATCCGGCTTTTTATTCAGCAGGCTGCGAGATTCCTATTGTAAATGTAAATATCGATTATAAATTACCTTTACGTTATGGTGAAAATGCAATAGTTGAAGCTGAATTTGTAGATACGATTGCTGCCAAAATTGTTTTCAATTATAAAATATACCGTAGCTCAGATGGAAAGTTAGCTGCTGTAGGTCAAACCACACAAGTTATGATAGATAAGGATACAAAAGAGTTAGCTCTAATTGTTCCAAAATTTTATCAAAAGTGGAAGAACAAGTATTTAAATAGTTAATTCCGTCATTTTCATTTTCTTTGTGGTAGAGGTCTATATGAATACAGCATATATAATAGCAGATAATATGATTTCTTCGTTAGGGTTTAACTCTAGCGAACATGTTGATAAATTACGGAAATCACAATCTGGAATTTTACCTTGTAATAATAGTTCTTTGTATCCAACTCCTTTTCAAGCGTCTCTAATTGATGTTTTGCGCTTAAATCAGATGAAGTCAGATATTGACTTTGTTGATAAGTTCACTAAATTAGAGCAGCTTCATATCTTGTCTGTTCGAGATTGTTTATCCCAAGCAAATGTTGATTTATCATCAGAAAAAACACTTTTTGTATTTAGTACAACTAAAGGGAATATCGACTTGCTTTCAAAAAATTATGTTGGGGGTATTGATGCTAAAAGAGCCTATTTACACGAAATGGCCAAAGCTATTTCTGAATATTTTAAAAATCCAGTAAACCCAGTCGTTGTTTCTAATGCATGTATTTCTGGGGTGCTGGCAGTAAATATGGCTAAGGATTTCATTAATTCAGGTTTTTACGATAATGTAGTCGTTACAGGTGGTGATTTAGCCGCAGAATTTACAATAAGTGGTTTTCAATCTTTTAAAGCGATTAGCGAAAATCCCTGTAAACCTTATGACGCTTCACGAGACGGAATTACTATCGGCGAGGCCTGTTCAACTGTTATTTTGAGTAAAAATGCTAACGGTTCTAATATCTTAGTTGCTGGTGGCGGAAGTAGTAACGATGCCAATCATATTTCTGGACCTTCAAGAACAGGTGATGGTTTAATGATGGCTTGTGAGAAAGCGGTTGCAGAAGGTATGGTTGAAGTTTCAAATATTGATTTTGTTTCTGCACACGGAACAGCTACTGTATATAATGATGAAATGGAGAGCAAGGCCTTCAATTGGCTTGGGGTTCAAAATATTCCATTAAATAGTTTTAAGGGATATTGGGGTCACACTTTAGGTGCTGCTGGCGTTATAGAAATAGTTGCGTCTGTTCATTCCATGAGGAATAATGAATTGTATAAAAATGCTGGTTTTGAGCAAATCGGAATTTCAAAATCTTTGAATGTTATCAGGGCGTATAAAAAGGATCAAGTAGATATTGTTCTTAAAACTGCATCTGGATTTGGTGGATGCAATGCTGCAACAGTTTTAGTTAAAGAATGAGTAAAGATTTGTTAATAATAGCGCATTCGGTTGTGAGAAGTAGCTCTATTTTGGTAAATGGAGAAAAGGATTTCACATCTTCAGAACAAGACTTTAAGACATTTATAAAAGAAGCATATCGTAATTACGACTTAAAATATCCAAAGTTTTTCAAAATGGATAGCCTTTGTAAATTGGCGGTAATTGGAGCTGAAATTGTCATAGAAAATTCCGATTTAGCAGAAATTTCAAATGATAGAATCGGCATCGTTTTAATGAATAGGGCATCATCTTTAGAAACAGATAGAGAGCACCAGCATACTATCGATGATAGGGAAAATTACTTTCCGAGTCCAGCTACTTTTGTATATACGCTCGCAAATATTATGGCAGGTGAAATAGCTATTAGACATGAATTTCAAGGAGAAAACATGTGTTTTGTTTTGTCAGAATTTGATGTCGATTTAATGCACCAATATGTTTCCAATTTATTTGAGTCTGGAAAAATAGATGCATGTCTTTGCGGATGGGTAGATTTTGACGATTCAAATTACGAAAGTGTTCAATATATTGTAGGGGAAAATAGCTCGAAAAATATTACATTTGATGTCTGTACAACTAAAGAAATATACAACGTAAAATAAAAGAAATGGCGGAGTTAGAAGAAGAATTAAAGTCACAAATAATCGAGTCATTAAATCTTGAAGATATTGAAATAGGAGATATCGAAACTGATGCGCCATTATTCGGTGCCGGATTGGGCTTAGATTCTATTGACGCGTTAGAACTTATTGTAATGTTAGAGAAGTTTCACGGAATTAAAATTGATGATCCAAGTCAGGGGAAAGATATTTTTGAGTCAATCAAAACTATGGCTGAATTTATTAGGGCTCAAAAAGCATAATTTTTAATGAGTACACGAGTTTTTGTTACCGGACTTGGTACAATTTCTTCTATCGGTAATAATGTAGAGGAGTCGTATCAATCTTTGGTCAATTCTAAAAAAGGAATTGCGCCTATGACTCGTCTAGACTCTAAGCATAAGGTAAATAGACCAATTGCTGAAGTTAATTTGACCAATGAAGAATTGGCAAATTTCGTAAATGTTAAAACTCTTGAGGGTTGTTCAAGAACTTCTCTTTTAGGAATTGTTGCAGCTCGTGAAGCAGCTGTAGATGCTGGAATAATAAATGAACTATCCTCAGAAAGAATCGGGTTAATTTCTGCTACTACTGTTGGAGGGATGGGAGAGACAGAACTCCACTATCGAAATTTTATTGATGAAAATGGGCAAGGAGCTCATTTAGATTATATCAATTCTCACGATTGTGGAGAAAGTACACAACGTATTGCCGATGAGCTCGGAATGAAGGGGTACCAAAACACCATTAATACAGCGTGTTCATCATCTGCGAATGCAATCCTTCTTGGTTCTCGTCTTATTAAACACGGAATTCTTGATAAAGTTATTGTTGGCGGAACTGATGCACTTTGCAAATTCACCGTTAATGGTTTCAATACCTTAATGATATTATCTGATAAAGATACTACGCCATTCTCGGCACACCGAAAGGGTTTAAACTTAGGCGAGGGAGCGGGTTTTGTAGTAATAGAATCTGAGGAATCAGCCAAAGCAAAGAAGATTTATAGCGAAGTTACTGGGTATGCAAATGGATGCGAAGCATTTCATCAAACAGCTTCTTCACCAGAAGGAGACGGAGCGTATCAAGTTATGACTGAAGCACTAACTTTTGCGGGATTAAAAAGTGGAGATATTGATTACATCAATGCCCACGGAACGGCTACAGAAATTAACGATTTATCTGAAGGCACTGCAATTCAAAGAGTATTTGGAGATAATGTTCCAAAAGTAAGTTCAACGAAGTCGTTTACTGGCCATACGCTTGGTGCATCAGGCGGAATTGAAGCCGTCTTTTCAAATTTAGCTATCGATAGAAAAACTATTTTTCCTAATCTTAGTTTCGAAGAGCAAATGCCTGAACTTAATTTTAAACCACAAACCGATGTTATTCAAGATGTTGAAATAACTAATGTTCTTTCTAATGCATTTGGTTTTGGAGGTAATAATTCGGCCGTAATATTTTCTAAAGTGTAATGAAAGTTTACATTAACGGCATAGGAAATATATCACCACAAGAAACGTGGGATAACACTAAGTTTTTAAAAGAAGTAGTTTCTTCTGATGATAACCGGTTGCTTTGTGTTGAACCAGTTTATAAAGAGTATATAAGTCCAATAAAATTACGTAGGATGAGTAAAATCATCAAGCGCGGGATTGCATCAGCATTAATTGCTTTGAAGGATGCAAATGTTGAAAACCCTGGCGCAATTATTACTGGTACAGGTTGGGGATGCTGGGCTGATACAGAAAAGTTCCTTTTAACAATGATAGAACAAGGTGAGGAGCAGCTAACTCCAACTGCTTTTATGCAGTCGACCCACAACACGGTTAGTGGTCAAATTGCTATTAGTATTAAATGCCACAACTACAATTCTACCTATGCACATAGAGGTGTTTCTTTCGAGCGTTCATTGCAAGACGGAATGATGCTTTGTTTAGAGGGAAACAAAAATGTTTTGGTTGGCGGTTTCGATGAGTGCACTGATAACTTCTTTACAATGCTTGGCAGAGTAGGTGCTTGGAAAAAGAAGACAATAAATAGTCTAGACCTATTTAATGATTCTCAAGAGGGTTCAATAGGAGGAGAGGCTTCAATTGCATTTATTATTGATTCTAATAAAACCGATAATTCCTACGCATCAATTGATGCAATGACTACTTTTTACAAGCCAGATTCTGATGAGCAGGTGAATGAAAAGGTAAATGAGTTTTTATCGAGCTACAATCTCTCTCCATCAGATATTGATGTTGTGGTATCTGGAAATAATGGAGATTCTAAATCAGATGCGATTTACAATGTAGTTCTTCAAGAATTTCCGGAAGCTACTCATACTGGATTCAAGCACTTATGTGGTCAGTTTGATACTTCTACTGCATTTGGAACATGGTTAGCTGCGAAAATGCTAAAGACTCAATCCATTCCTTCTGTTGTAAAATTGAATGATGTTAACAAAGTACCAAGTAAAGTATTGGTGGTTAATCATCAAAACAAAGAGAATTACTCATTACAGCTTTTATCTAAATGTTAAACTATCGTTCAACCATAGCTTTGGTTGCGATCATGTTAGCCGGAATTTCTTATTCATTTTACACGTTTGGTATTTCTCCTTGGTGGGGCTTAATACCTTTTGGATATTATTTTGCGATGGTCGGATTGGGCTCTTATAAAATTGAGATGAAATTTTTTATCGATTCTATTTGTGAAGCACCAAATGATAAAGGTTTGGTTGCAATAACATTTGATGATGGTCCGAATGCGGAGTTCACACCTAAAGTGCTCGAAATAATGGATGAATACAACGCAAAAGCAACATTTTTTTGTATTGGTACAAATGTTGAGAAACAACCCGATGTGTTAAAAGAAATAGACAAAAGAGGTCATGCTATTGGGAATCATTCTTATTCGCATGATGTTAAGTTCGATATGGCATCGGTAAAGGCGGTTAAAGAAGATTTGTTAAAGAACGAATCTTTAATTAATGGCGCTATTGGTAAAAAAACGAAGTTGTTTCGCCCTCCATTTGGAGTTACAAACCCGAAAATAGCGAAAGGAGTGAAGCAATTAGGTTTAACTTCTATCGGTTGGAATATCAGAACGCTAGATACTACTGATGATTCTGAGGATAAAATAATTGAACGAACTAAGAATATTAAAGCAGGAGATATTGTTCTTTTGCATGATACAAGCGATAAATCGATAAACGTTTTGAGGGCGTTGTTGAAAGTTCTTAATGAGAAAGAATTGCGCTCCGTTACTATAAATGAATTAGCTAAAATTGAAGCTTATGCTTAATAAAATAGTATTAACACTGGCGTTGGTTGCCGCACAATTAATTTCACTTGCCCAAGCTGATGGTTATGCAGTAATGAAAAACGTTGACGATTTTAAATCAAAAGCTAAAGCTGTTGCGAATAAAACGAATTCTATTAGTAGTGATTTTGTTCAGAAAAAGGTACTTTCTATTATGGAGGAAGAAATTGTTTCTAAAGGCAAATTCTTGTTCAAAAAGGAGAATTCTATCCGTTGGGAGTATAAAGAACCATTTGTGTACTTAATTATTATCAATGATGGGGAGATTTTTATCAAAGATGAGAACAAGGAAAATAAGTTCGATATGAAATCGAATAAGACCTTCAAAGGAATCAATGATATGATTGTAAACAGTGTGTCGGGCAACATTATGGATGATGATAACTATGCAGTGTCATATTATGAATCGGCTGCGGGTTATATGGTTCAGTTAATTCCTAAAGATGATAAGCTGAAAGAATATATGAGCACTATTCAAGTGTTTTTTGATAAAACTTCGTATGATGTAGTTAAAGTGAAAATGATTGAAGAATCTGAAGATTACACAAGCATCGAATTCAAAAATCGAGTAGTAAACAGCGAAGTTTCAGACGATAAATTTTCGTTTAAATAATGAATCAATAGAAGGTGAAAAGGAGAAAAATTAAGGTTGTTTGTGCCGTAGCTCTTTTTTTCTTGGCTTCTTGTGCGAACAACCCATACAAGGGTTTAACTGTTCTCTCTACGGTTGATGACGAAAATTTAGCTATAGCTCCTTTAGTTTTCAAAGATCTATCTAAAGGAAAACTGTATAAAGCCAAAGTTGAAATACTGAAGAATTACCTCAGTGGCTTGTTGATGATAAAAAAGGTGAAGGGAAGTAAAAGAGTAATTTTTACTTCTGAAACAGGTCTAAAATTTTTCGACTTTGCATTCGCGCCAGATACATTTATTGTTCATCAAATAATGGAGCAATTTGATAATAAGCATGTGGTAAATACATTAAAAGAAGATATTGGTGCATTGGTAAACTTTAATACTGATGGGCCATATGAAACAGTTGCTCTTAAAGCTGAACAGGGAGGTT
>JABHTA010000177.1 GCA_018669945.1 Flavobacteriales bacterium | reverse complement strand
CCCTGAGAAATGGGTCAAATATTATTTCCATTTCAGGAACAAATGCAGCTGGGTCAGATACTAAAACGGCCAAGATTGAGAGAAAATCTAAAAACGATCCGCCAACCGTCAAATTTACAAACCCGAGTAGCGGAAACGCTCAAACAGATAACGCCCAATACTATTTTATAGCATCGGTTACAGGTATTAAAACGACATCGCAGGTGCATGTAACGTTTAACGGACTTGCTACAACAAGCTATAACTTCGATCCCCAAACGGGAGAATTAACATACTCTGCTAATCTTGTAGATGGAGATAACAAGCTTTATGTTGTTGCCGAAAACGATGTAGGGAAATCAAACGCGGAGGCAATAATCACCTATGAAAAGCCTCAAGCAATCCTTGGAAAACCTCCTGTTGTGACTGCGATATCCCCAAAAGGAAGTCCATATTTGAGTAAGTCGTGTTTCGAGAAAGTTAGAGTGTCTGTAACAGGAGTAACTGCCAAGTCTCAGATAAAAATTACCGCAGGCCGAAGGGTGTTAGACCCAACTAAATGGACGTTTAAAAATGGAATTGTAGAATTTACGGAAGAGATTACTTCCGAGGTTCGATATTTAATTATAGCAACAACGGAGTACGGTACCGGGCAAGACGAGGTAAAAATTAACTGCGATAAACAGCTGGTCATTTGTCATAATAAACCAGAGGGAACAGGAACAGAGACAATCACTATTCCTGTCAATTCGTGGCCCCTTCATCAAGCACATGGAGACAGTAAGGGAACTTGTGCAGAACCAAAACCTACGTTAAAATTGAAGAAACCAACCACACCAACTTATACCTCGAAAAGCGGAACAGCGAGTGTTCAAATTATTACAACCGGTATTATAAATAAGACCCAGATTAAGGTGACAAAAAATGGATCTAATTTTACCAAGTTTACTTTTGCGAGTAATAAGATTAGCTGGAGCGAAACAATTACTTCAAAAGCGACTTATAACATTATTGCAACTAATGACGGGGGTTCAGCTAACCAGACGGTTGTTATAACCCCGGAAGCGAAGATTACGATTTGCCACCATGAAGGCGGAAAGCCAAAAGCAACAATCGAAATACCAATTAGTGATTGGGCAAAACATTCAGCTCATGGCGACTCTAAAGGAAAATGTTTGGACAAGCCTATAGCAAAAATTAATAGCCCAACAAACGATCATCAATCAACTAATTCTACGATTGCCATTAAAGGAAAAGTTACGGACGTAAAAGGCAAACAGCAAGTCAAGTTGCTGCTTAACGGAGTAGCACAAACGTTTAACTACACGAATGGATCAATTTCGGCAAATATTGTTTTAAAACAAGGGCAGAACATTGTAAAACTTACAGCAACAGGAGCGGACGGTAAGTCTACAGATACTATAACAATAACCTATAAACCAACGAAGCAATCGACAGGAGTCACACCACCGGCAAAAGGCAGCTCACCACCCAAAAAAGGCAAGCAGTAATCAATGAGTCTAGTCTCAATTATTATGCCTGCAAAAAACGCAGGTCCATTTATTGAAGAGTGTTTAAACTCTATTCTTAATCAAACTTATGACGATTGGGAGCTTATTGCCGTTAACGATAATTCAACGGATGATACCATAGAAAAACTGCAAGAATTTTCAAAGAAGGATAATCGGATTACTGCGCTTGATAACACAGGAAACGGAATTATTGATGCGCTAAAACTTGCATATTCTAAATGTGGCGGCACTTATGTTACCAGAATGGACGCTGATGATATTATGCCCCCTAGCAAGCTGGAATTGATGGTTGCTAGCTGCGAACCGAATACGGTGGTTACGGGGAAGGTTAAATACATTGGCGAGAACCTTAGAGAAGGTTATATTTATTACCAAGACTGGTTAAACAAGTTTGTGGATAGTGATAATCACTATTCAGAAATTTATAGAGAGTGTGTAATTCCTTCTCCTTGCTGGATGATGGACCGACAATCATTTGAAAACATTGGCGGATTCGAATCTGAAATATACCCAGAAGACTACGACTTGGTTTTTAGAATGTACCAGCACAGCGTAAAAGTTAAGCCAATTAAAGAATTGTTACACATTTGGAGAGACCATGGGGCTCGCGCTTCTCGTAATGATGACAACTATTCTGACAACAATTTTTTAGACTTAAAAGAGAAATATTTCTTGAATCTTGACCATGACTCCGAAAAGAAACTTTGTGTGCTTGGTGCAGGAAAAAAGGGGAAAACGATGGTCAAAAAATTTATTGAACAGGGGCTAGATTTTATTTGGGCAACAGACAATCTGAATAAAATTGGAAAAAACATTTATGGAAAAATCATCGCAAACCAGGATGTCGTGTTTGATTCAAAAGAATCTTATCAAGTTATTATTCTTGTTGCCAATAAAGATGAACAAGAAATAATTAAAAGTAAACTAAGCGAGAAACCAAATTTGGATGGGTTCTGGTTTTGCTGATTTCTATAAGATTATTTTTCTTTTTACGCCAACATCAGTGTCTTCACTGATGGTCAGTTTTAGCTTGTCAGTGGGGACACTGACCTTGCCTAAAACAACCCGAATTTGGGGGGTTCTGGTTTTGTTAAAACGAGGCGACTTAGCGCCTCGTTTCTTTAATTTAAAAGTTCCAAGTAACAGACATTACGACTTCCATTGATGATGTTGAAAGAGTAATTGTTGAAGGAAATCCGCTTTTATAT
>JABHTA010000176.1 GCA_018669945.1 Flavobacteriales bacterium | reverse complement strand
TTTCTACTTTAAAATGTACCGATATTTTAGATATTAAGTCTTTTACATTTTTGTTATTCAGGTCTTTAACTAATCTGTTAAAATCGTAAATTGCTAGTTGACTTTCGGGAATGAAGTAGGCGAGGAGGTAATTATAACCTTCCTTGCCCGTATAGCTTGGGTTTTCTTTTCGCTTACGTTTACCTAATAAAGCCGAAGAAGCAGAACGATGGTGCCCATCGGCAATATAAACAGAATCGACCTCACCAAAAGACTCTATAAGTTCCGTAATGTTATGGTAATTATCCACACTCCATAGTTGATGGCGAAGTCTATCCGGCGTGGAGTAATCAAAAAGTGGTTCTTTCTCGGTAACTGTTTCAACAACTTGTTCTATTCGATTCTGGTCTGGATAGGTTAGTAAAACCGGCTCAGCATTGAAATTACAAATTGAAAGGTATTTTTCGAATACTTTTTCGCGTTTGGTAAGTGTTTGTTCATGCACTTTAATTTTTCCATTGATATAGTCATCAATTGACACACCTGCAATAATACCTGTATAAGTACCTTCAGGCTTTACTTGGCGATAAACATAGAAAGATTCATTATCGTCCTTGCTTAAGATTTCCTCATCGCAAAAATTTTCGAATTTAGCCCTGACTTTTTTGAACAATTGAATTGATTTCGACTTTTTTTTATCAAAATGGTCAGGTTTAATGACGTGAAGAAAAGAATAGGGATTTGTTTCTAATTTAGCGTTTAGAATCCTTCTTGAATATACTGCAATAGAGCGAGAAACTACCATATGGACTTTGTCTTTAGCCGGTCTGATCGCTCTAAATGGGATAATATTCGCCATTTGAATTGATTACAAAAGTTTACGCTGATGCAAAGCTTTTAGCAAATTTTATGATGTTGTCGGCTAGTTCTAATCCAATTCTAGTTTGCGCTTCTGCTGTCGCAGCACCGATATGAGGTGTTAACGAAATATTTCGATGATTTAATAAGTCAGCAGAAGGGGTTGGCTCGTTTTCGAAAACGTCAAGTGCGGCATGCTTAACTTTGCCTGAATTTAATGCAGATAGAAGTGCGGACTCGTCTACAACACCACCTCTTGCGGCATTTACAATACACACTCCATCTTTCATTTGTGTAAATTGAGCATCTCCAATAACAGCACTGCCATCAGATTGTTTTGGTATGTGTAATGTGATGAAATCACTTTGTTTGAGTAAATCATCCATAGACATTGTACTCAACCCAATTTGTACATTAGCATTGCCATTTATTTTGAGCTCGATGGTTATTTTGTCAATGTATGGGTCATGCGTAATAACTTTCATGCCGCAACCTAAAGCGTAACTAGCAACACTTTGGCCAATTCTTCCGATTCCGATAATTCCCAAAGTTTTACCTCTAAGCTCAATTCCTTTACCATACTTTTTTTTCAAATCCTTGAAATTTGAATTGCCAATAACAGGCATCTGACGATTAGAGTCATATAATGAACGCGAGATACTAAACAAGTGCGCAAACACCAATTCTGCAACAGATTGAGAAGAAGCTCCGGGAGTGTTCTGAACTTCTAGTCCTTTACCTCTAGCATAGTCAACATCGATGTTGTCCATTCCAACTCCACCGCGACCGATAAACTTTAGATTTGGACATGCGTCAATAAGCTCTTTACGGGCAGTAGTTGCACTTCTAACTAAAAGAACATCATAACCTTCATTATTTATTGCATCAACAAGGTTTTCTTGAGCTACATTTTCAGTAACACAAGTAAAACCTTTCTCTTCTAATCTTTGTTTTCCTTCGGGGGAAATACCATCGTTTGCTAGAATTTTCATTTTTCAGTTAGCTATAATTATATGTTCTTTTTATTGAATTCGAATGTCGCGTTTTCATTCACTTTTGGAATTGAAAACCAAATTTGGTTTACTCCGGAAGCAAGTCCAGACTTATCGGCCCCTTCAACAAATACATCTATTATGTATGCAGAGCCATCGTTGTTTTTGTAGATTTTAACACTTGAAGTTCCATTTTTAGAGGAATTATCTAATAGATATTGGTAGCCAACGCCTATTAGTGTTCTAGAAGAAAAATCAACATTAACAAAGCTATATTGATTCCAGCAAAAATTGATAACACTGCTGTCTTGAAGTGAAGAGAAAGTTGTTGAGTCTTCCAATTCAGTAAGCTCATTAATTATCACTTCTGAAATCATTCCTCTCCCAAGGCAATCAAGCAAATCTGAACTTACTGTTTCGCCATCGTTCACTTTCTCGAAACCGCTATGCTTGTTGCAGCCGCTATTTAA
Organism: Flavobacteriales bacterium; assembly: GCA_018669945.1. Lineage (GTDB taxonomy): Bacteria > Bacteroidota > Bacteroidia > Flavobacteriales_G > NORP312 > NORP312. The sequence goes on along the minus strand of JABHTA010000176.1, from coordinate 1,626 downwards.
AGTTACGATTAAGATAATCGCGAAAATTGCTACTATTTTGAGTTTAATTTTCAAAGATTTAAGCAGGTTGAGCAGCAAATTCTTTCATAGTATTGACTAAAACTTGAATACTTTCTTTAGGCATAGCATTATATATTGATGCACGATATCCACCAACATCTCGATGTCCTTTTACTCCGCTAATTCCTGCAGAAGTCCACATTTTATCAAACTCTTCTTTGTTTGCGTCATCTTTTAACACAAAAGTCACATTCATGTTTGATCGATCTTCTCGAACTGCAGTGCCTTCAAACATTGGGTTAGAATCAATTTCATTATAGAGCAATTGAGCTTTTTCTTCGTTTCTTTTTTCCATTTCTTCAATACCACCATTTTCTTTTACCCATTTAAGGGTAAGCATACAGGTGTAAATAGCAAAGACGGGTGGTGTGTTGAACATTGAGCCTTTTTCAGTATGGATACTTAAATTAAGCATTGATGGAATACTTCTACCTGATTTGCCTAAAGAGTCATTATTGATAATGTATAAGGTTGTTCCTGATGGTCCTAAATTTTTTTGAGCACCAGCATATATCATATCAAAGTCAGAAACATTGATTTTACGACTTAATATATCTGAAGACATGTCACAAATAACAGGAATACGGCTAACAGGAAAGTTCTTAATTTGTGTACCGAAAATAGTGTTATTAGACGTTAAATGAAGATAATCCCAGTTGGTAGATACAGCATATTCTTTCGGAATATAGTTGAAGTTTGCATCTTCAGATGAAGCGACAATTTTAACGTCACCAACTATTTGTCCTTCCTTTATTGCTTTTTTAGACCAAGCCCCGGTATTAACGTAAGCTCCAGTTCCGCCTTCTTTCATAAAGTTAAGTGCAGCCATAAGGAAGCCTAAACTCGCACCACCTTGTAAAAATAGTACAGAATAATTATCTGGAACGTCTAATATTTCACGAACTAAGCTTTGAGCTTCATTCATGATGGCAATAAATTCCTTGCTTCTATGCGAAATTTCAATTAACGAAAGACCAATATTGTCTAAATCTTTTACTGCATTTGCCGCACCTTCGATTACTTCTGGCGCAAGGATAGAAGGACCAGCGCTGAAATTATGTAATTTACTCATAAAATGATAATGGGGTTTAAATTTCAAGCAAAGTTGGGAATATTTTTTCATTCCAAACGAGTGATTCTTGACTTTTTTACGCAATACGTTCTAAAGGGCTCGATTCAATGAATTTTATTATTATTCCTCAATTCGTTTAAGTTCTTTTGGATTGTTGTATTGTTGGTCGTATTTTCCTTTTTTCACTCTGATATCAACGTCTTTTAAATATATCCATGTTCCTTTCTTGAGCTCGAGAGCATCAAAACTCATATCGGGCACATAATATTGTCTTACTCCTTTTAGATCTTCCTCTGTTGGTGTTAAGTGATCGAAGACTATTTGCTTTCGCTTTGCTTCCCACTTTAGGCTCATGGTAACCTTTTCTGAATATTCAAAAATTATTCTTCTTGGAGAACTTTTTGAAAGTTTAAAAATTTGAGCACCAAATTTTGGTTTGTTCGAGCTTGTAAAGTGAAGTACATCAATGATTTTTTTTGTTGTTAATTCATTAT
>JABHTA010000175.1 GCA_018669945.1 Flavobacteriales bacterium | reverse complement strand
CACTTAGTAATTTTAGAACACGATAAACGGAACAAATACGTAGTATTGGTGTAGATGAAGCAAACGAATTTGTTAAGCATAAAAAAGCCCCAAAAAGGGGCTTTTTAAAAGTGGCGGAGAATGAGAGATTCGAACTCTCGGTACCTTGCGGCACGCTAGTTTTCAAGACTAGTGCATTCGACCACTCTGCCAATTCTCCGTTGCAAAAATATAAATACATTTGAATATCGAAATACTAAATGAGCTTTTTTACAAAAAATAGAATTACGCATGAAACTGCTAATTTTATTAGCTTTGTAATTCACAAGAATATGATGACACGCGCCCTTCTAGTAATTAGTATTTTAATGATTTCTCATACGGCGGATGCCGAGAAGTTAAAAGCTTTTTTTTCTTATAAATCATTTTATTCTCCTGAGTCAGGTCCATATGTAGAAACATATATGTCGGTTATTGGGAATTCTGTTGAATACACGCAAAATGAAAATGGTAGATTTCAAGGAAAAATAGAAGTCACACTGGTGTTTAAAGACGGTGAAGAAATTATTAATTTTAAAAAGTACAATTTGCTTAGTCCTGAGGTTGAAGACACTTCATCTAGTTTCATAAATTTTGTTGACCAACAGCGCTTCTCATTGCCTAATAGTACTTATGAACTTGAGATTCAAATAGCAGACATGAACTCTCAGGAATTGCCATTTATATCATACCAACCGATAGAGTTAAATTTCGGTACAGATTCAATTACCATATCGGATATAGAGTTTGTAGAATCATTTACAAAATCGGAAACGGAATCTATAATAACAAAAAGTGGCTATGATGTTGTGCCTTATGTCTCTAATTTTTATCCGTCAAATATGGATAAAATTGGGTTTTACGCTGAGGTGTATAATACCAATAAAATATTGGGAGCTGGTGAGAAGTATCTGGTTAATTATTACATAGAGTCTTATCAGACAAGCATGGTAATGGCGAGATACAAAAGGTTTGTCCGTCATGATGCAACCCCCGTAAATGTTGTTTTAGGAGAGTTTGCTATTGATGAACTTCCTTCCGGTAATTACCAATTGGTTATAGAGGTGCGAGACAGGACTAACGCATTATTAAAAATTCGAAAAACATTTTTTCAGAGAAGTAATCCAGCAGCAGAAATGAGTGTAGCAGATCTACATTCTATTGTCGATTTAGGGTTTGTAGCGCAAATAACCAATCAAGACACAATGGATATGTATGTAGCTAGTGTGTATCCAATTTCATCTCAATTGGAGCGAAATTTCGTTCGTAATCAACTAGAAAATGAAGGTACTTTAGAAATGAAACAAAAGTTTTTTATAAGTTTTTGGCAATCAAGAAATCCAATGAACCCGGAAAAATCATGGAACGATTATAAGTTGAAATTAAATACTGTTCAAGATATTTTTAAATCACCAATAGATTATGGTTTCGAAACAGAAAGGGGTAGAGTCTATTTACAATACGGTCCGCCAAATGTAATTTCAGAAAGGAAACAAGAACCTAATACTTATCCTTACGAAATCTGGCATTATTATAAGACCGATAGAAGAACTAATATCAAATTTGTATTTTACTCTAAAGAGCTAGCAACTAATGATTTTGAGTTAATTCATTCTGACGCCTACGGAGAAGTTAATAATTATCGCTGGAAAATGATAATACAGAAACGTACAGAACAAGGGACGAACCCTGATCAGATGAACCCAGAAAATTCTTACGGTACGCGGACCGATGAATATTTCGATACTCCCAAATAAGGAAGTGGCAAAGGTTGCAGTTATTATTCTTAACTATAATGGGGTGTGGTTCCTCAAACAATTTTTGCCAAGTGTAATAAAGAACTCTGTAGGTTCAGAAATTTGGGTAGCGGATAACGCTTCTACCGATGATTCAATGCAATATTTAAGGGAGTATCATCCCGATGTAAATCGCATAGAGCTAGAAGAAAACACTGGGTATGCAGGTGGTTATTTTGAAGCTTTAGAAAGAATAAAAGCTGAGTATTACGTACTTCTAAATTCAGATGTTGAAGTATCAGATAATTGGGTTCAACCTATTATTAAGTTAATGGATAATGATGAATCCATAGCAGCTTGCCAACCAAAGATTAAGAGCTACTCCAATAAGTCTCTTTTCGATTACGCTGGTGCATCAGGAGGTTTTATTGATAGGTTTGGTTACCCATTCTGTAGAGGAAGAATCTTCGACACTTTAGAAGAAGATAAAACCCAATACGATGATGTAATTGAAGTATTCTGGGCAACAGGAGCATGTTTGTTTCTTAGAGCTAAAGCATACCATGAGGTTGGCGGACTCGATATTGACTTTTTCGCTCATATGGAAGAAATTGACCTTTGTTGGCGATTAAAGAACAGAGGTTATAAGGTAATGTGTGAACCAAAATCCACAGTTTATCATGTTGGTGGTGGTACATTGCAAAAATCTAACCCTAACAAAACGTACTTAAACTTTAGAAATAGTCTTTTTACGTTGGTGAAAAATCATCCTCAAAAAGGACTTATTTCAGTATTGATAATTAGATTATTACTTGATGCTTTAGCAGGGATTAAGTTCTTAATTAGCTTCGAATTTTCTAACATATGGGCAATTCTTAAAGCTCATTTTAGTTTTTATCGCTCGTATTCAATGACTTATAAAAAGAGGCAAAATCAAGACTATAGTTCACTGCCGCATGTTTATCAAGCTTCAATTGTATTTCAGTATTACCTGAAGGGAAAGAAAAATTTTAACGATCTTGCCAGATTATGGAGCTAATAGATAGGTTTAGAGAGAGTTTTGGGTTTGTTTTTGAGGATGCTTTGCTAAATGAAATCGTTTCAATTTCTCGACTTCGGAAAGTGAAGGAAGGCGATGTGCTAATAGATATTGGTGAACAGATTCAGTTAATGCCATTATTGCTTCAAGGAGCAATCAAAGTAATGCGAGAAGATAAAGAAGGGGATGAGCTTCTGCTTTATTTTCTAGAACCCGGAGATACTTGCACCATGACATTAACTTGTTCTATGGGAGTGTCCAAGAGCGAAATACGGACAATAGCAGAAACCGATGCCGAAATGTTATTGGTACCAGTAGTAAAAATGGAAGAATGGCTCATTAAGTATAAATCTTGGAGAGGATTTATTCTTGAAAGTTATAACAACCGTATGATGGAAATGCTGGAAACAGTTGATTCTCTTGCGTTTATGAAAATGGATGAAAGGTTATATAAATTCCTTAGAGATTCTGTTAAACTGCATGGTTCAACTACGATAAGTAAGACTCATCTAGACATTGCTCATGAACTACACACAAGTAGAGTTGTAGTTTCTCGTTTACTTAAAACACTTGAAAAAAACGGAAAAATAAAACTTCACAGAAATCGAATTGAAGTACTCGATTTTTAGGTTGAAAAATGTTACTGCTACAACTAATTTACTCTGTTAACTTTGTACTTAAGTTTTGCGAATGTTAAAAAGCCTTATACCTATATTATCTTGGTTGCCTTCGTATAAGAAGGAATATTTCAGAGGCGATTTTTTTGCTGGAATCACTGTGGGTATTATGCTTATTCCGCAGGGAATGGCATATGCGTTAATCGCAGGCTTACCACCAGTATACGGCCTTTATGCAGCGTTGATGCCTCAGGTAATTTACGCCATTTTCGGAACATCAAGACAATTGGCAGTTGGTCCGGTGGCCATGGACTCTCTTCTAGTTGCGGCTGGCTTAACTACTATCGCTATTGCAGGTTCAGATCATTACATTGAAATGGCAGTGTTACTTGCCTTTATGATGGGAGCTATTCAATTATTGTTTGGAGTGTTCCGACTAGGATTTTTGGTTAATTTCTTGTCAAAGCCAGTTATCAGTGGGTTTACATCTGCAGCTGCAATTATTATTGGATTAAATCAACTAAAATATATAGTAGGAATTGATATTGTTAGAAGTAATCATGTTCATGAAATTTTGATAGATATGTTTTCAAAAATTTCAGGGGTTCATTTAACTACGTTTCTAATTGGTTTATCAGGAATTGGTTTGATTTTGGTATTAAAAAAAATAAATAGCAAAATACCAGCAGCATTGGCAGTAGTTGTTGTAAGTATACTCATGGTTAAATTTTCCAATCTTTCCAGCACTGGTATAAGTATAGTGGGTGATATTCCAGAAGGACTCCCCGAATTTAAGTTGCCAAATTTTAATAACCAGCCTCTAAATGAACTCTTATCAATTTCTGTAACACTAGCATTAATTGCTTTCATGGAGGCGATATCTATAGGGAAAGCAATTGAAGAAAAGCATGGTGAAAATAATATTAAAGCTAATCAAGAATTAGTTGCACTTGGTTTGGCTAATATTGGCGGAGCATTATTTCAATCTTATCCATCTACAGGTGGTTTTTCACGTTCTGCAGTTAATGATCAAGCAGGAGCTAAAACAGGAGTAGCAGCTATGATAAGTGCCTTGGTCGTTGGGTCAACTTTGCTTTTTATTACCTCCTGGTTTTATTATTTACCCAAAGCGGTTTTGGCATCAATAATAATGGTTGCGGTATTCGGTTTAATAGATTTTAAATTTCCAAAGAAGTTATGGAATTATAAGCGTGATGATTTGCTGTTGCTTGTTGTTACTTTTGTTGTCACGCTAACAGTAGGCATAAAAGATGGAATTCTAGTCGGAGTAATGCTGTCTTTGGGAATGCTAATATATAGAAGTGCCCGTCCGCATATTGCCGAGTTAGGAAATTTTAAGGGAACAAAATATTTTAGAAACATCAATAGGTTTAAAGATGTCGAACAATTAGAAGATGTTTTGATTTTTAGATTTGATGGTCAATTATACTTTGCTAACAGTAATTATTTTCGAGACAATTTATTTGAAATGGTAGAGAAGAAAGGAGATAAACTTAAACTTGTTATTTTGGATGCAGAAGCCATTAATCATTTAGATTCTAGTGCTGTTAATATGTTATTTAGAGTAATAACTGATCTTAGAACTAGAGGAATAAAATTCAGCATGGCGGATGTAATTGGGCCAGTGCGTGACGTGATTGTGAAAAGTGAATTAATCAATCTGATTGGTAAAAATAGCTTATTTATCAGAACGGCTGATGCATTAGATTTTTATAAAGGGAACGAAATTAGTGACGAAAAAGAGCAATATAAATTTAAAGATATTGCAAACCAGAGCGATAGAAAACTGTAACTTTGGTTACAGTGTAAATGAAAAGTTGACCTTAATTTTGGGTAATAATTAGTAGAAGTATGAAAGTAGAACAGATATATACAGATTGCTTGGCAGAAGCGGCTTATTATATTGAATCGAAAGGTGAGGCGGCCATTATTGATCCGTTAAGAGAAACACAGCCATACATTGATATGGCTAATCAAAACGGAGCTACTATTAAATATATTTTCGAAACTCATTTTCATGCAGACTTTGTTTCTGGACATGTTGATTTAGCTAAAAAAACGGGTGCTAAGATTGTTTATGGACCAACAGCAAACACAACTTTTGACATAATTGAAGCTGTTGATCAACAAGAGTTTAAAGTAGGTGATGTAACCATTAGGGTGTTGCACACCCCTGGTCATACGATTGAATCTAGTACTTTTTTATTAGCCCAGAT
>JABHTA010000092.1 GCA_018669945.1 Flavobacteriales bacterium | reverse complement strand
ATCCATCGAAGAGGTCATGACTAAAGAAAACTTGGTTACGGCTACCAAAAACGATGACTTATCTAAAGCGGAAGACATCTTACAAAAACATAAAATTGAAAAATTGCCAATTGTTGACGAGAACAAAAAGTTGGTTGGACTGATTAGCTTTAGGGACATTATTAAGATAAGAGTGAGTCCAAATGCTTGTAAAGATGAATTTGGTCGTTTACGTGTTGCAGCAGCTTTAGGAGTTACCGCAGATATTGTTGAGCGTGTTAATGCTTTAGTTAAATCAGGAGTAGATGCGGTAGTTATTGACACGGCACATGGGCACACTAAAGGAGTGGTTGATTCTTTGAAAAAAGTAAAATCCGCTCATCCAACTCTGGATGTTGTTGTGGGAAATATCGCCACAGCTGAAGCTGCAAAGTATTTAGTTGATGCAGGTGCTGATGGAGTTAAAGTAGGTATCGGGCCAGGCTCTATATGCACAACGCGAATTATCGCAGGTGTTGGAGTTCCCCAACTTACAGCCGTAATGGATGTCGCGAAAGCTCTAGAAGGAACAGGTGTTCCGTTAATTGCAGATGGCGGTGTTCGATTTACTGGCGATATAGTTAAAGCGTTAGCTGGGGGTGCTAGTTGTATTATGGCAGGATCTCTTTTTGCTGGGGTTGAAGAATCACCTGGCGAAACAATCATATACGAAGGGCGAAAATTTAAGACCTATAGAGGTATGGGTTCAATAGAAGCGATGCAACAAGGTTCAAAAGATCGTTATTTTCAAGACATGGAGGCAGACATAAAAAAGTTGGTGCCCGAAGGAATTTCTGGTAGAGTGCCATATAAAGGTACGTTAGCTGAAGTAGTATATCAATTGATAGGTGGTCTTCGTGCTGGTATGGGATATTGTGGTGCAAAAGATATTTCAGCACTTGCGGGGTCTAAGTTCGTTAGAATAACTTCTGCGGGTTCAAGAGAAAGTCATCCTCATGGGGTAACAATTACAAGGGAAGCTCCGAATTACAGCATGAAGGCAGGATTTTGATAAGAATCTAAAATAAATAATTTTGTATGCCGTTATGGCAATGAAAAAAATTGAATAAATGAAAAATATAGTTGGTTTAGTAGTGATGTTTTTTTTGGGTACTGCACTTTTAGCCCAAAAAGGTGAAGATATTTTGATGACAATTGGAGGAGACCCGGTGTCAATAGGTGAATTTGAAAACATCTACAATAAAAATAATTCAAATTTGCAAGATCAAAACGAACAATCGCTTGATGATTATGTAGATCTTTTTATAAATTTTAAACTAAAAGTTAAGGAAGCCACTGTGTTGAAAATGGATACAGATAAGGCATTTATTAACGAATTGGCCGGTTACAGAAAACAATTGGCTAAACCATATTTAGAGGATAGAGAAATTACTGAGCAACTGATAAAAGAAGCATACGACAGAATGAAATTTGACGTCAAAGCAAAGCATATTCTAGTTGTGGTGCCGAGTGATGCAACTCCTGCGGATACTATGAAAGCGTATGCTAGAATTAAGGTGTTACGCCAGAAGGCAACAAAGAAAAATTCTGATTTCGAAAAAATAATGCGAGAATCTAAAACCCCAGACAAAGCAAAAGATAAAGAAGTCATCGCTGAAGATCTAGGGTATTTCACAGCTTTTCAAATGGTGTATAATTTTGAAACGGCGGCATTTAACACGCCAGTAGGCGAAGTTTCCAAAGTAATTAGAACGCGTTTTGGTTATCATATCTTAAAGGTATATGATAAAAGAGAAAGTAGAGGGGAAATTAAAGCTGCACACATAATGGTGTCAACCCCAAAAGCTATGACTGCAGACCAGGCAGTGCAGAAAAAAGCAAAAATTGACGAAATTTATGGTAAATTAAAAGCAGGTGAAGATTTTAAACAATTGGCTAAATTGTATTCCGAAGATAAAGGTTCTGCAAAAAGAGGTGGAGAATTACCTTGGTTTGGCTCTGGTAGAATGGTTGAAGAATTTGAAACTGCAGCTTTCGCCCTTAAAGCGGATGGCGATATTGCTGCCCCAATTAATACTAAGTATGGTTGGCATATTATTAAGAGAGTAGAAAGAAAAGAAACAAAGTCTTTTGAAGATTCAGAGAACGAAATCAAAAATAAAATTGCAAAAGACGGTCGTTCAACAAAAAGTAAATCATCACTAATAGCAAAGATTAAAGCGGATGGAGGATATAAAATAGATGAAACTTCTCTTCAAGCATTTTACGAGGTGGTAGACGAAAGTTATACACAAGGAAAGTGGGTGGCCGAAGGCGCTAAGGATTTACAAGGTGTTATGTTTACTTTAGCTGATGAGAAATACACGAAAACATCAAAAAGTTTTACACAACAAGAGTTTGCGAAATATTTGCAAAAAACGCAGAGAAGATATTCAAAAGCATCCAAAGATGAGTTCATTCAAGGAGCTTTCAAATCTTTTTGTGATGAAGCCTGTATCGATTTTGAGAATGGATTATTAGAAGCTAAATACATCGAATTTAATCTTTTAATGAGAGAATATAACGATGGTATTTTGTTGTTCGAATTAATGGATAATAAAGTCTGGTCAAAAGCAGTTAAAGACTCAGCTGGTTTGGCAAATTTCTTCGAATTAAATAAAGCAAATTATATGTGGGAACAACGTATCGAAGCTTCAATTTATACTTGCGAAAATGTTGAAATCGCTGCGAGTGCTAAGAAATTGATCAAAAAACAAGCTAAAAAAGGATACTCAGATGAGTACATCATGGGGCAGTTAAATGTTGATTCACAACTGAATTGTTCTATTGAAGGCGACAAGTACCAAAAAGGTGACAACGAGGTAGTTGATAAAGTTACCTGGGCAAAAGGAATATATGGTATACCAGCACCCGAAGGTAAAGTGAAATTCGTTAATGTAAAAAAGGTTATGGATCCTATGACAAAATCTTTATCAGAATGTAAAGGTTTGGTCACAGCAGATTATCAAAAACATTTGGAGGAAGAATGGATTAAAGAACTTCGTACAAAATATGTTGTGAAAGTAAATGAAGATGTCCTTGCTAAGGTTAACAAGTAATCCCTGCTTGCAACGTTTATTATTAGTTTCAGTCTTCATTTTATTTATGATGCCTTCATGCTCTAATCAGCACAAAGAAGAGCAAACCCCAATCGCTAGAGTTTTCGATAAGTATCTTTATGAAGATGATATTGTTGGATTAGTTGCAGATAATAAATCTCGTGAAGACAGTATTTCAATCATCAAATCTTATATTGATAACTGGGTGAGAGAAGAGTTGATTTTGGCTCAAGCGGAATATAACTTGCCAGAGGAACAAGAAGCCGAAATTGACAACGAAGTAAACGAATATCGTTCTTCTAGAATCGTTTATGCATACGAAAGAGAGCTGATTCGTCAGAAGTTAGATACCTTAGTTTCTGAGGATGAAATAAAGGGTTATTATGATGCAAATAAAAAGAACTTCGAACTAAAAGACTACATCTTAAGAGGTAACTACGTTAAACTAGAGAAAAATGTACCTAAAAAAGCCGAAGCAATCAATTGGTTTATAGATGGTGGTGAGGAGGAATTCGTGGAGTTAAAGGACTATTGCTTTCAATATGCAAGTACATTTATTTTAGACACAGCACAATGGATTTACTTTAAAGAATTGCAAAAGCAGTCAGGTATCAAAACACTAAATATTGAGAACTTTTTAAAAGAAAATCAACACCTACAATTTGAAGATGAGTATTACTTACATTTGCTAAGAATTGATGAATACTTGATGAAAGATAGTATTTCACCTCTAGCTTTAGAAAAAGAAAACATTAGTAATATTTTGCTTAATCAGCGAAAGCTAGACCTTGTTAAAACGATGCACAATCAGATATATAAGAATGCGTTAATGCAGGAGAAATTCGAAATATTTTTGAAAGAAGAATAGATGAAAAATTTAATTACCGCCTTTTTAGTAATATTATCCACAATTGTCTTGGCTCAAAAAGGCGATATTATCGACAAAGTAGTTGGTGTAGTTGGCGAGGAAATTATTTTGAAGTCTGAGGTAGAGACTCAATTATTACAGTACATCCAAAGTGGCGCCCCGACAACAATTGAAACCCGCTGTAATTTGTATGAAGATATAATGTATCAAAAACTTTTATTGCACCAATCAAAACTTGATAGTATTGAGGTTGGCGAAGATCAAATAGAGTCTGAAATGCAAAGGCGATTGGCTTATTTTATTTCACAAATTGGGTCCGAAAAAAAATTAGAAGAATTCTACAATAAATCGATTTTAGAAATTAAGGCAGAGTTTCATGATGTAATTCGTGACCAGATTTTGGTTCAGATGATGGAACAAAAAATTATGGACGGTATTGAATTAACACCTTCAGAAGTTAAGGATTACTTTAAGAATATTCCAAAAGACAGCCTACCTTACATTAACTCTGAAGTAGAATTAGCTCAAATTGTTATTAAACCAAAAATTAGTGATAGAGAAAAGGAGGTAGCTAAAATAAAAATAGATGGATACCGAAAAGATATTTTAGCTGGCTTGTCGAAGTTTGAGGTAATTGCAACATTATATTCTTCTGACCCCGGATCTGCCGCCCAAGGTGGTTCTTTGGGATATATGCTTTTAGATAATTTTGTGCCTGAATTTGCTGATGCTGCGAGAAAATTAAAAGTAGGTGATCTTTCTGAAGTAATTGAAACAGAGTATGGCTATCATATTAT
>JABHTA010000174.1 GCA_018669945.1 Flavobacteriales bacterium | reverse complement strand
TGATGTTATAGGTTCCTGAAATAGTTGCTTTCCAGTCTGGCATATGCCAAGCTTCAACTTGATTTTGTAATTGATACATATAGTATTCACCTCGAGTAATGACGTTAATTTTTTCAGTGGTGATGTAACTTAATTGAGCATCTATAGTCGTAACATCAACGGTGTCGTAAATTACGTTAAATGTGTTTCCTCCCCAACGATAGTAGTTGATGTCCCCGTTTAAGTCAACATTGAAACCTAAATCATATCTATTTATGAAGAATGGCATATTTACGATTCGTTTTCTACTTCCCATTATGTTGAATGCCATCTTAGATGAAAACGCTCCACGAACTCCGCCATAGGCATCATATGGTGTTTTTTTGTTTAACATAGAGGAGTAAGTAATTAAAAATGGATTTTCGCTTGTTAAACTATTGTAGTTTGTTCTTGCGATGCCACCTTTTATGCCTGCGTAAGGAATAATCATATCGCTAAGGACATTGTATTTAATATGTGCGTTGGGGTAGAAATGAAAGCTAGCTGTGTTTTCGGAAGCTTCAATAAACATGCTTCCTCCAAAGTTTATTCTAAATTTATCTCCAGAGGCAGTAAAATGGGGGTGTAACATAAATAGTCCGTTGCCTTTTGCTTCAATCCCGTTATAGAAATTGTTGTAATCTAAAGAAGTGTGTAGCCGTATTACTTGGTCTGTAATTAAGCTGCTATCTTTCGGGAGATAGTATTTTCTAAAATTAACGGAAAGCTTTCCGTTGTTTTCCATTAACCCTCCTTTATCCATGAGATTATAGTAGGATAGATTGGTTTCGTAGTTCAGTTTGGTTGAGTCTTTTATGAAGCTCATAAGTCGAATGTCTGCTCCAGATTTAGAGAACCATTGTTTGGTGTTATCTTTATTATAAGCTGAATATTCTTCCGGATTATATCCGTAATATCGGAGAGCATCTCTGTTGTAGTTCAATGCTCCTTGAAGCATGTGTTTTTTAAGAAATTTTTTACCAAATAGTGATGCGCCATTGTGACTAAAACCGTTGTAGCCAACATCATTTATTCCTCCTTGGGATGCAAAATGTTGTATCGAAGCACCTACCGAGTGTTTACGAGAACGAGAGTTGTTTGCATATCCTTCAAACATAGTATTATTATAGTTGCCAAATCCACCTTTTATATGTGCTTTAGAAAGAGATTTTAGGGGTTCACCTTTCATTCTTGCAGGCTTTATTGGATCAATATCGAACGTGACTGGAATTTGCTTTTTTACAACTCCATATATTATCTCTGGGGCTGGAATAATAGAATCTTCAATTGATGGGTTGTTTGTCATTTTTACTGCGTTCATTACAGGGATGTCCGCTGTTTTTACAATAATAACTTCCGGTTGTGTTTCCAAGCTGTCTGTTTGACCAAAAAGACACGTTGATGCAATACTGAAAATGATATATGAGATCAACCTATTCATCTTCTAATTCTTCCTCAAAAAGTTCATCATACACTGCATTCATTCCTTCAAAATCTACATCTATATCTTCGTAGATAGTTTCTTTTTCAGTGGGCTTTTGAAGCTCTTCAACGGAAGCAATTTTTTCTCTAACTTCTTGCAGCACTGTTGCATCTCCTTCATAATTATCTAAGATACTTTGCAGCGTAGCCTTCGCTTGAAAGAGGTCTTCGGTTGCTACATATATATCAGATAATAAAATTAGGCCTTTAGCTATCCAAAAGGCGTAGGTTGGCACACGGTTAACAAGTTCAAATACTTCTGACTCCGCACCTTTCAAATCACCTTGGTCGTAACGAATTCTTGCCATAAAGTATTTCGATTCCGCACCAATTTCACTTTGTGTTGCAGAGGAGGTTACTTGAAATTCTTGTAAAGCTAACATCAAACTGTCCATTGCTAGATAGGATCGAGCAATAATTACTTGAGCATCTATTAGTGTGTTTTCTTGTACTTTTTCTTCTGAAATTACTATTCTCGAGAAATTGATGGCACTAGTATAGTTGTTCAAGAAAAAGAAGCACTTCATTTGACCCACCTTGGCATCAAGAATATTGGAAGGGAACTCAGCAACCTTTTCCAACATGATGTAATTACTAAGTGCTTGGTCGAAATCAAGATTAGCAAAATTTATTTTAGAAGCAGCAGCAAGTGCATTTTCACTAAATTTATTTTGAGGCTGATCGATAACTACGTTATAGTTTTTCAAGGCTTTTTCATAATTTCCTAATCTTACTTCACATTCTGCTTTATAGAAATTAGCACTCAAACCAAAAATAGCATTGTCGTATGTTTCCAAATATTTTTTGAACCCATCTCTAGCTGTTTCAAAGTTTAATTCTCGGTATTGGAAATGTGCTGCATCATAAGCTAGGGTATCAAGCTCAACCAACGCTATATCCCCGTAGCCAAAGTTTTCTACAATTTTTGGGTAATCTTCAACTCGATTAAGTTCTATTAAGATTGTCTGAACTTTAGTAAGAATACCTTTGGAAGTTTGATAGTCGGGAAATTCCTTTAGTATTCTCATATACACAGAAAGAGATTTTTCATTTTTCCCGCTATTAAAATAAATATTTGCAGTCCCATTAAGTGCTTGATAATATTCTCGTTTTTTATTGGAATAATTTTCAATTATATCCCCATAGAATAATAGAGCCTTTTCTGCTTTCCCATCATCTTGATAATTTTTACCGATTTGATATTTTGCTGAAACTACATATTTGGATCTAGGATAGTCTTTTAACAACTCATTTAATAACTGTATTTTCTCATCTTTTTTTCTCAGGAAACCCAAAGCAACGGCTCTTTGGTATATTGCATAATCGATGTCGCCACCTCCACCTTCAATTGCCTTTTGATAATAACCTTCAGCTTTAAAACGATCTCCTTGCAAGAAATAGCAGTCTGCTACTCTTAAGTTGGCATCTGTAATAAGTTGCTTGTTGGTTTCATTTTTGTCTGCGGTAAACTTTCGAAACGATTTAATTGCATCATCATATTTTTTTTGGTCGAAGTAGGCATAACCTAGATTATAGTGTACTTTGTTGAATTCTTTTTGAAGGATTGCGCCTGGTTCGAACATGAAGTTCTGATACGAGTGAACGGACTTTTTATATTGCTTCCTTTTGTATTGAGCCTCGGCCGTCCAGTACCAACTCATTGTGTTTAGCCTTTTATCTAGCGGGTATGTTCTTACTTTTTTAAATTCATCAATGGCTGACATATATTTTGAATCATCAAAATATGCTACAGCGCTATTATAGGCAACACGCTGGTATGCCCCTTGCAATCTGTCATCAATCTCTGGAATACTTTCGATAGATGCCATTGCTGCGCGATAGTTGTTAGTAGTCATGTATACGTTAACTAGATATTCATATGCTTTTTTGGTTTTTTCATCGTTTGGATACGTTTTTATGAATTCTAAAAATGCTTCAATCGATTTATTGTATGGGTCGTAAGAAAGTTCATAAGAAAGAAGTGCATAGTTATAAAGAGCGTCTCGCTGAATATCTTTGTCAAAATCCATATTAGAAGCAGCTTTATAAGCATTTCGGGCAAATTTCTTTTGATCAGATTTAATATAGCAATCAGCTAAATGATAATATGCAGTTTGCGCTATAGCATCGTTTGAATTACTTATTTTAGTAAAAATCCGAATAGCCTTGTTGTATTCCCCAGCTTTATAATTAGCAAAGCCGAGCTGATAGTTTTCTTTAGGAGATATTAGAAAATTCGACTTTCGATACTTCTCCAGGTAAGGTATAGATTCTTTGTATTTTTTTGTTTGGTAATAAGAATCGCCTATAAGTCTCGCAATTTCTGGAGCTCTTTTAGGTGTAGCTGAATCGAGAAGAGCAGGAGCGTATCCTAATAGTTCAGAATATTTTTTTTGGAGGTAGTATATTTGAGTGATATAGTAGGGAATTACTTTACCAAATTTTTCGTTTTTTGCCAATCTTTGAAACCCTTCTAAAGCCGTTTGAAAATCTCCTTTACTGTATGCGATATGCGAATAATAATATCTAGCTGGAGCTGTATATTTGGTGTCTACGTCTTTTATTTCGTAGAGAATTTTCCCAGCATTATCATAATCATCGATCATAAAGTAGCTATACCCTTTTTTGAAATGGTATTCCGCAACTTCGCTGCTGCTTAAGTCGAACATGTCAACTTGCGCAAACCAGTTGATGACTTTTTCCCACCTTTTTTTTCTGTAATTGTACCTCCCTAATTGGAAATAAATATTTTTCACTCTTGGACTCTCTGGATGGTTTTCAACAAATTGTGTAAGCAGATGCTCAGCATCTTTATTAAATAATTTTAGTGCGCAAAGGGCAGAATAATATTCGCTGTTAACACTAATTTCAGAATCCGAATTATTAATTTTTTTAATGGCTTTGTCAAACTGTTTTTGTGCTGCACCAAACTTTTCTTTATTATAAAGTTCCAGCCCTAATTTATATTCAACAATATCATTTGTGTAGACAGGCGATTGTTGACTATACGCTGTGCCATAAGCTAAAATGCTTAAAGCGATAAGGCAATATGTAGTTGAAATTCTTAACACAATAAGTATCTCGGTAAAAGTAGATGGGTTCCTAGCTCAATAGTTTTAGATACAATCAAGTTATTAACGCGATGATGTTAAAACGAATTGTACAAAATAAAAACAATATTATTCGTTTGGTAGGCACAGTTATTTTTACCGCTTTATGGGTTGTAATTGCTTTAACCGTCATGATTCTTAAATGAATTTCTTTACCTTAGTCGCGTAAATGGACTTGGATAGGTATATATCAGATTTATTGCTTGAACATAACTGTGTAATTGTACCCCATTTTGGTGGATTTGTTGGTAATTCTATCCCGGCGAAAATTGACAGGCTAAAGAATAAATTTCAACCCCCAAGTAAGGAAATTAGTTTCAACCAAAATCTGATTAAAGGTGACGGCTTGTTAGTTAATCAAGTTGCTTTGGGGTTAAATATCTCATATCAAAAAGCGGAAATAATTATATTAGATAAAGTTGATTTGCTGAAAAAGAAACTGAACTTAGAAAAATCCATTCAGCTAAAAAATATCGGCCGATTATTTTATGACAAATCAGGTAAGGTCCATTTTGAACCTTCTTCTGATTTGAATTATTCTTTAGAATCGTATGGATTATCATCTTTTCATGTGGCGCCAATTGTTAAGGAGTTAAAAGTTGAGAAAGAGGCAGTTGAAGCAATTAAGGTCGCAGAAATTGAACCACCGAAAGAAGCAAAAGTAATTCCAATAAATGTTCCAGAAAAAGAAAAAACTGAAACCTGGAAACGAGTGGCTATTGCCGCGGCAATATTACCATTTATGTTGTATGTAGGTTGGTTGGCATTTTCCACAGAATTGTTCAAAGGCAGCAATTTTGCATATGCAGACCTGAATCCCTTTGTAGAAAAAATTTGTCCGACTTACAACGTTCGTATAGTTGTGCCTTCATATAAGGTGGAAAAATTAGAGACTATGTTTGATAAGCAAACAAAAGGCAATATTATTTCATTTTCGGTATTTGATAAGTCGGACGATTTATACGATGCAGATAAATTAATTCGGGCATATTTGACAGAATCTGCTGTGACTAAAGTTGAAAACACTTCTGTTGCGAAGCCGTTAATAAAAAAAGGGCTTTACAAATTTCACATTATAGCGGGTTGCTTTGGGGTATATAGAAACGCTAATCGCTTAGCTGCTAAGCTTAGAAAAAGAGGTTACAATTCTGCTATAATTGACAAAAATAAAGGATTGTATCGAGTTGCTTTTCAGAGCTATACGACCGAAACCGAAGCCAAATTAGCGCTGAAAGAAATAAAGCTTAGCCAAAATAAAAAAGCTTGGCTTCTAGAGAAATAGCAAATGACTAGATTTAGCCTTATTCTATTGTTTCTGGGCTTTGGATCTTGTTCTCATGGACAGGTTTATAAAGCGGATTTAGTT
>JABHTA010000044.1 GCA_018669945.1 Flavobacteriales bacterium | reverse complement strand
TCTGTTTTGAATTTGGTTTACCAAAGTAGGTACTGAAGCTCTAAGGTATATCATTAAGTCTGGAGCTTTTATAAAATGATCCATAGAGTTAAAAAGAGAGAAATAATTTTCAAAATCTCTTGTACTCATCAGTCCCATCGCGTGCAGGTTAGGAGCAAAGATGTATGCATCTTCGTAAATAGTTCTATCTTGAATAACTTTCTTATTCCCTTCTTTGATATCAACTACTTGGTTGAAGCGACTGTTTAAAAAGTAAATCTGCAAGTTAAAAGACCATCGCTGCATATCTTCATAAAAATCGTTTAGATAAGGATTATCATCAACGTCTTCGTAATTAGGCTCCCACCCGTAATGTTTTGCCAAAAGCTTTGTTAGCGTTGTTTTACCTGATCCGATATTTCCAGCGACTGCAATGTGCATAGTAATTGTGTTTAATTTTGGCTAAAGTACAAATATTGGTGGGTTTTTTCTAATCAATTATATACTTCGACAACATGTTTTGTTTTAGAGTATAAATGGAGTTTTTTTCAACTCTAAAATGCTCAATACCAAGGGTAGGTAGAGTAATCGATGTGATGTCTAATGTTTTGAAATTGAAACCGAATATGCTACCTTTTTTTAAATAATAAAGGTCAGTTTCTGTAGCTTGAAATGAAGATAAACCTTTAATAGGAATTGTTTTGAGATAGGTGCCGAATATATCAAATACAAAAATGCCATTTGCAGGGTCGTTTAAGTAAACGCGATTAGAATGCTCAGTGATGTAATTTGGGTTTAATTCTAGCCCAATAATTTGGCTAAGATTTCCTGACTCTACAACCACTTCACTTGCATTGCTTATTTTTATTAATTCTATACTCAAAGGGTTGAATGCCCAAAATCCGCTATTGGTACTTGAGCATACCGTTTGTGTCAGTTCTAATCCAAAGTGTTCCAAAGGAATTGTTACTTGCAAGCTCAAAGTATTGTCGAGTAAAATTACTTGGCTTACATCTTCGTGATACAACAATATTTGCAGTGGATTCTGTGTATCAACAATATCTATATTGCCAAATAGCTTACTGCTGTATTGATTTTGTAATGTTCCATCAGGTAAGTACTTCTCAATTGTATTACCCTTTGTTTGGAAAACATTACCCAGGTTATCGGTGGTAAAACTAGTGCAGTTAACTTTTTTTGAGGAAACCATTTTTATTCCCTCAGCCGAAAGCAGAAGACTCGTAATCACAATAAATAGGGCGATTCTCACAGTTGCTAACTTACAATTTTTATTCCTGATTTAGACTTCATGTAATCTATAATGCTGTCAATATGTTTTCGGTCGTTAAAAAGACGAGGTACCTTATGCTGCCCACCCAATTTATCACGGCTCTTAAGCCAATGATAAAACGTTCCTTTCGGTGCAATTATTATCTCTGGCTTGGTGAGCGCAATATTCTTGAAGCGTTTCGCTTCATAATCAGAATTAATAGATTTTAAGGAGTTATCGAGTACTTCAATAAAGTAATCTAAGCTCTTTGGTTCTGTTTCAAATTCTATTACCCATTCATGCGATCCAACAGTTTTGGATAAGTCAAATTTTGGAGCTACAGTGAACTCACTTATAACAGAATTCGTTTTTTTTGTTGCGATTGCAATAGCGTCTTCAGCGTTATGAACCATGAGTTCTTCGCCGAAAGCATTGATAAAATGTTTGGTTCTACCAGTGATTTTTATTCGATGCGGTGATAGCGATGTAAACTCGATGGTATCTCCCATGTCGTATCTCCAAAGGCCAGTATTTGTCGAAATAATAAAATTATACTCAACACCTAGCTCAACTTCAGTTATCGTGAGTGTGTGAGGATTTTCTTCACCCACTTCTTTTATGGGCATAAATTCATAGTAAACGCCATAATCTAGCATTAGCAGCATCCCATTTCCATTAATTTCATCTTGAATCGCGAAGAATCCTTCACTGGCATTATAAGTTTCTAAATAATGCATGTCGGGTCGTGAAATAAGTTTTTCAAACTGAGATTTATACGGACCGAAATTTACACCACCATGCATATATAATTCTAAATTTGGCCAAACCTTAGAAATATCTGTTTCCCTTTTAATCTCTAATACACGATTGAGAAGCATCAAGGTCCAAGAAGGAACCCCCATAATAATAGATACATTTTGTTTGGCTGTTGCTTGCGCCATTTGCTCTAATTTCTCTTCCCAATCATCCAAAAGCGATATGGAATATTTGGGCGTTTTCCTAAGTTGGACCCAAAAAGGTAAGTTCTTCGTTAGAATGGCTGATAAATCACCTGCATATGCATCGTGGCTGTACGACAGTATTTGGCTACTTCCACCTATAGCAAGTGTTCTGCCAGTGTAAAGTGTGTGGTTTTCTATTTTATTACAGTACATCGAAAGCAGATCTTTACCTCCCTTGTAATGACAATCGTAAAGCGATTCTTTTGAAATCGGTATGTATTTACTCTTGTCGGTAGTGGTTCCAGATGACTTAGCAAACCATTTTATTTCGGTAGGCCATAATATGTTTTGCTCTCCTTTTTTTATCCTCAATATATCTTTTCTAAGGGTTTCGTAGCTCTGGATAGGAACACGAGATTTGTATTCTTCCAGAGAAGAAATGGATGCATAATCGTACCGTTTTCCCCACTCAGTGTTTTTCGCGGTATCGATTAATTTTTGAAGCCCTTCTTCTTGAACTTCCTGTGGGTATTGTTTAAAGAATTCGATATCATGAATTCTTTTTTTAATTACCCAAGAGAATATGGAGTTGAAAATTTTCATCCCTTGTTTAAGTAGATTTCCATTTCCTTTAATGATAGAGCGTTGAACGTCATTTCTTTATTCAATCCGCCTTTTCTAGCTACACACGTGCCATAATGCATGTGAGTAAATCCATCAATGTTATGCGCATCTGGGTTAATGGAAAGCATCACGTTTTTCTCTAAGGCGTATTGGATGTGTCGCCAATCCAAATCTAATCGCAGCGGATTGGCATTTATTTCGATTACGACATTGTTTGCTGAACAGGCATCAATTATCTTTTTGTGATTAATTGGATACCCTTTTCTTGATAATAACAAACGACTTGTAGGGTGCCCTAAAATCGTGGTGTAAGGATTTTCGATTGCTGTAATTAATCTTGCGTTCGCTTTTTCTTCATCCATTTTAAGCTGCGAATGAACCGATGCGACTACATAATCGAATTTCCTTAAAATATCTTCTTCATAGTCGAGAGAACCATCATAAAGAATATCCGATTCTATTCCTTTCAATATTTTAAATGGGGCTAACTTTTTGTTGAGCTCATCTATTTCTTGGTGCTGTTTTAATACATCTTCAGGGTACAGACCATTCGCGTAAACTGCCGTTTTAGAATGATCAGCAATTCCGAAATACTCCATGCCTAAATCTCTACAAGCGACCGCCATTTCTTCTAATGTGTTTCGCCCATCGCTGTATGTAGAATGATTATGAACTATTCCTTTTAGATCCGAATCTTTAACCAACTCCGGTAGCGAGTTAGTTTTAGCCCATTCTATTTCTGATAATCCTTCACGTAGCTCTGGTTCTATGTAAGGCATTCCATTTTGCTTGTAGACTTCCTCCTCGGTAGAAATTCCATCAGGAATATTAAGTGAATTAACATGCGATTCACTTCCGGTAATTCTTAGCTGAACACTTCCAAATTCATTTGGCTTGCAATGGTGAAACACTATAGGAATATTGGTTTCAATTTCAGGAATATCAATTGTGTTTTCCGATGAGATAAGAATGTTTATTTGTTCAATTATTTCGCATTTTCTTCTTATTTCGCCAGTAAGTTCTACTTGTGCATCAGGAAATTGATTTCTTAATTGATTTACGAGTTGCAACGCCATATTTTCTGCAGAGGCATAGTGGAATTTCCCTTCGCTAGAAATACGATACTGTATGTTTTGTTTAATGCTCTCTTGAGTTTTAGCTCCAAACCCTTTTACTTCAACCAGTCTGTTCTCTTCGCATAATTGCAATAATTCACCTAACGATTCAATTTCCATGTCTTTCCATAACACACGAACTTTACTCGCGCCAACACCTTTTACACTAAGTATATCGAGCACACCTTTGGGCGTTTTGTTGATGTGCTCTTCGAGCACTTCTAGTTTGCCTGTGGTGGTCATTTCAAATACTTTGGCAGCAATACTTTTACCCAGACCAAATGTGCCTTCAAGTTCAGGAACACTCAATGAATCTAACGGTTTTGGGTTTTTTCCGATTTGGAAAGACGCATTAGAATACGACTTGGTTTTGAACTTGTTTTCACCATGCAGCTCCATTAATTGCCCAGTTAGTTTGATAAGTCCCGATATCTCTTTGTTTGTCACGAATGATTAGCTTTGGTAAGTGATTCGACTAAATTAGATAAATTGAGAGGAATAATTGCCATTGGATTTTTGATAATTGTTAGTTCTCTGCAAGCCCAACAATTTAGCGTGCAAACGACCGAAATGGCATTGATACCCGAGGCTGTTTCTAACAATGCGGTTTGTGAGGGTTATGTGGGTACGACACCATATGTGTATTCGTTTTGTGGTATAGATACATCTAAAGACCACGAAGGAATTCATTTAAAAGCGTATAGGTATAATACCGCAACAGATGTGTGGGAAACAATTGCTGAGGTGCCTGACACAATGGGGAAAGTTGCCGCATCAGCAAATAGAGTAGGGGACATTATTTATGTAATGGGTGGTTACCATGTATTAGCTAATGGCAACGAAGTTTCTTCAAAATCGGTACATAGATATGATACCCAAAATAATGTGTGGTTAACTGATGGCACGAACATACCAGTGCCGATTGATGACCAAGTACAAGCAGTGTATAAAGACAGTTTGATTTATGTTATAACAGGTTGGAGCAACGTTAACAATGTAACTGCGGTACAGATTTACGATACCTATAACGACAGCTGGCAGGTGGGTACTGCTGTGCCTAACACTTCTGCCTCTAGGTTGTTTGGGGCATCGGGTATAATTATAGGTAATACCATTTATTATTTTGGAGGGGCTAAAAACGGTTCGTTTGTGGCGAATAATACATTAACTATTGGCGAGATAGATCCGCTTGACCCAAACACGATTACTTGGACAGACACCATACTAGCTGCCAATTTATACGGCTACCGTAATGCATGCACAAGCATTTGGGGAGAGGCCATTTGGTTGGGCGGTTCTGATATTACCTACAACTATAATGGTATTGCTTACAACGGTAGTGGTGGTGTGCCGCCAAATAACAAAGTGCTTATTTTGGGTGCTGATATGGTTTGGGACTCTACTTCTATTGATTTACCAATGGATTTACGTGGAGTAGCGCATACTAGTTTGTTTACTCGGTATTTAGCTGGCGGTATGAAACCAAACCAGCAGGTTAGTAGAAAGACCATTAAGATTGAGTTTACAGATTTAACTGATGTTTTCGAGGCTCATAGTAAAGAGAAATTTGTTCGTGTCTACCCTAACCCAAACAATGGCACCTTTGGCATTAAGCTTCAAGAAACAACACCTAACCACCTTATCATTTTGTATAACCAACTTGGTGAGAAAATAAAAACAATTAAGGTAGTAAGCGAGTTAACCACAGTTGATGTTTCTGGTGTACCAACAGGTCTTTACTTTGTTCAGGTAACTGACCAAAACGATATAGTAGAGGTTCAAAAAGTGATTGTTTATTAAATAAAAATCCTGCCCAAGGGCAGGATTTTTTGTGCTTTAAATTTGGAAATCTAACCTTATCTAATATCTATCAAATAAGGCAATCTCATTTGGTAACCTTCCATAGTCGAAATGTTATCCAATTGCTCGTAGATTTTATAATTGTTTCCCAGAGCTTGTTTAGCGAAATACGTTTTGCTTTCGCCCTTAATTTCTAACATAATTTGCTCAAATGGGTCTTTTTCTTTTGGGAAAGTAGTTACATCGTAATCTTCTAATTCTGCAGCAGTCGCAGCGTAGTTAATGGCAGCTGTTAATCCCCCCAGCTCGTCAACTAGTCCGTTTTCAAGAGCATCAATACCTGTCCACACACGACCTTGTCCAATTTCATCAACAGCTGGTTGAGTCATTCCTCGGCCTTCAGCAACTTTAGTAGTAAATTGCATATAGATTTTGTCAACGCCTTTTTGAATAGTATTGAATTCAAAATCATCTAACATTCTAAAAGAGCTTCCCATATCAGAATGCGCGTTAGTCATAGCTCTATCGGTAGTAATTCCTAATTTGTTTTTAAAAAAATCACCTGTGTATGGCAGCATACCAAACACACCAATAGAACCTGTTATGGTTGTTGGGTTAGCAAAAATTCTATCAGCAGGGCAGGCAATATAATAACCACCAGATGCGGCAACATCTCCCATCGAAACAATTACTGGCTTTTCTGCCTTGCAAAGTACCATTTCTCTCCACATCACATCAGATGCTAATGCACTACCTCCAGGAGAGTTAACACGAAGAACAACCGCTTTTACTGTAGAATCTAATCTTGCTTTACGAATCGCTTTAGAAATTCTTTCAGAACCGATAGTTTCATCATCTCCATTGCCACTTTCAATGCTTCCGGTTGCATAAACTACGGCAATTTTATCTTCATCATCACCTAATTCTTTTTTCAGTTTAGCCTCAGGGTCTTCGTATTTAATGTAATCCATAAAACAGGCAGTTTCAATATCGTCATTTTCTTCAATTTCTAATTTTTCTCTCAATAATGCTAGTACTTCGTCTTTGTACATTGCTTTGTCAACTAACTTGTATTTTACTGCATCGGCAGCTGATCGAATTAGTACACTATCAGCAATCATGTTAAGCTCATCTATAGAAACTTCTCGAGCTACTGAAACACCATTAAGGAGGTGCCCCCACATAGAAGTTAAATACTTCATTATTTGTTCACGATTGGCATCACTCATTTGTTCGTACATAAAAGGCTCCATAGCACTTTTGAATTTGTTGTTTGACCCTCTAATTATTTGAGGAACGATGTCCAGCTTCTCTAACGCACCCTTAAAGAACATCAACTCAGTTCTAAAACCTCTGAAATCCACCTCTCCTTCAGGGTATAGATAGATTTCATCAGCCGCAGTTGCTATATAATAGGTGAAGTGCGAATAATACTCGCTGTATGCAATTACCCATTTACCAGATTCTTTAAAATCGATAATTGCATTTCTAATTTCTTCTATAGTTCCTAAACCTCCAGGGTTCGAAGATAGATCAAGGTAAATTCCTTTAATGTTATCGTCAGTCTTAGCTCTTTTTAAACTAGAAGTAAGGTCGTTTAATCCTAATTTCTTTTGGTCATTCATTCCAGGAATTTCGATGTGGTCTAAAATTCCGTTCGAAGCATTATCAACCATCTTTTGGTTTAGGGTCATATAGAGAACTGAGTTTTCTTTTGTATTAAAACTCTCCTCACCTCCTCCGCTAAACGATACGATTATAATAATAAAAAGAATAATGATTAGAAAAGAACCCAAGAATAGTCCTAATACTGAGGCTAATAATGTTTTAAAAAATTGTTTCATGCTTAGTTAATTTTCCAAATTTGCTGTAAAAAATATTTTATTCAAAAGTAGGTAGAAGCGCCATAGCAGATTGGGTATTATACAAGAATGGTATTAATCGCCCATTAAAGGGTTTGGTATATATTTGAGTCGTGATGAAAGAGGTGTATCTTATTATAGGCGGTAATCAAGGAAATATATTGGATACTTTTCGGAAAGTGAAAATCGAGTTGAAACAGCAAATTGGTGAAATAATTAGTGAGTCCTGCATATATAGGACTGCAGCTTGGGGAGATGATAAGCAGCCAGACTATTTAAATCAAGTACTATCTATTAGTAGCAAGTTGTCTGCCGATGAGGTTTTAAATTATTGTTTGGCCATTGAAGTTTTGCATGGTAGAGTTCGGAACCCTGAGAATCAATGGGCACCAAGAACAATAGATATTGATATACTCTATTATGGTAACGAAATAATTAACACGATACAATTGACATTACCTCACCCTCGGCTGCACCAACGTAATTTCGTTTTAGTTCCTTTAGTTGAAATAGCAGCAGAATTGACCCATCCTATTTTTCAAAAATCGAACGCTCAATTACTTGAGGAGTGTGTCGATCAGCTCGAAGTGAATGAATTATAATTACATAGCAATAGAAGGGAATATAGGTTCTGGTAAAACATCTTTGTCTACATTATTGGCAGAAGAGTATAATGCTAAATTGGTACTAGAGCAATTTCAAGAGAATCCGTTTCTCGGCAAATTCTATGAAGATAAAGAACGATATGCTTTTCAAGTGGAAATGTCGTTTTTAACTGATCGTTATTACCAACTGAAAACCGAATTGGCTTCTGGCGATTTGTTTCAGCCTAAAATAATAGCAGATTACTTTATTAATAAGTGTCAGATTTTCGGTAATACAAATTTGTTGGATGATGAACAAAAACTATTTAATAGTTTGTTCTCTATTATCGATTCGTCTCTTCCGAAACCAGATTTGATTGTCTATTTATTTTTAGATTCTGAAACTTTATTAAATAATATCAGTAAACGGGGCAGAATTTACGAGCAAAAAATTCAAAAGGAGTATTTGGAAACGATTCATAAGAACTATTTCGAATACTTTAAACAATTAGAAAATAAACGAATTTTAATAATAGATACGACTAACATCGATTTTGTAACGAATAAGAATGACTATGAATTAATTAAGAACACAATAACTGCGGAGTATCCTGTAGGTACTTCAAGAGTTATTCTGTAGCTTTATTCACAAACCAAGTTTGATAATGAGCAGTTCATTAATTTTTAATTAAAAAAACATTGTTTAATATTGCACACAACTATATAAAAGCATTAGTGCACAGAGTTAACATTATGAAAAAGAGAAACTTACAAGTAGGAGCGTTTATCGCAATTGCAACAATAGGATTGATTGCATGTAACCCATTGAAAAAAATGGCTAAAAATGCGGAAACAGTAACATATGATGTTACTCCAAACCCTTTAGAAATGCACGGTGACAGTGTATCAATTGCTATTAGCGGTAAATATCCTGAAAAATATTTCCATAAAAAAGCAATGGTTACTATCACCCCAACTATGGTTTGGGAAGGTGGCGAAAAAGAATTTAAATCTATCGTTTGTATTGGAGAAGCTGCAGAAGGAGAAGGAACTAAAATTGCTGCTGCAGGTGGAAGTTTTAGTTTTAATGATAAAATTCCTTATCAACCAGGCATGGAAACATGCGATATAAAGATTAAAGCTGTTGGTGGTTTCAAAGCTAAAACTGCCGAGTTAGGAGATTTGAAAATTGGCGATGGAACTGTTGTTACTCCATTGCTTGTTCAAAGTGATGAGCGTCCGATTATGGCAGTTGATAAATTTGTTAGAATTACTCCGGAGTCTTATGATATGGATATTCACTTTGCCCTTCAACAATCTTCTGTTAGAAGCGCTGAGCTTAAGCAAGATGATTATAAAGGGATGTTGACATTCATAGAAACAGGTTTAGCATTAGAAGATAGGTATGCATTTAAAGGGATTACAATTTCTGCTTATGCATCTCCAGACGGTGAATTAACCAAAAATGAGGATCTGGCAAATCAAAGAGCTGAATCTGCTGCAAAGAAAATCGCTAAAGATTTAAAGAAAATGAAAGTTGAAGCTGCTGAAGCAGAAGGTTTCTTTAGTAAAGCTGGTAAGGGTGAAGATTGGGATGGTTTTAAAGCCGCAGTTCAAGCAACTACTCATCCTGATAAAGATTTAATTTTACGTGTTCTCCAAATGACGTCTGATTTGGAAGCTAGAGAGCAAGAGATTAAGAATATGTCTGCTACGTATGATTTTTTAAGAAAAGATGTACTTCCGCAACAAAGGCGGGCAATGATTACAATCAATGCTGAAAAAGTTGGTTATTCTGATCAAGAAATTACTGCAATAGCAAAAGCTACTCCTGATTCTTTAAATGTTGAAGAGTTGCTTTATGCTGCTACTTTAACTAAAGACATGAATGAGAAGCTGTCTATATACCAAAACGTACAGAAAATATATGCTGCCGATTGGAGAGGTCATAACAATGCGGGGTATATTTTGTTACTTCAGAATAAAGTTGACGGTGCTAAAGCAGCATTAGATCAAGCTGCTAAGGCCTCAGCAAATAATCCTATTGTTAACAATAACTTAGGAATTTGGTCAAGATGGATAGGAGATAGAGATGGAGCTAAAGAATTATACAATGCTGCAACAGGTGCGGGTGCTGAAGTTTCTTATAATATGGCTATTATTAACATAATGGAAGGAGATTATGCTGGTGCAACAGGTAATGTGGGTAGTGAAAAAACTTTCAATGCTGCTTTAGCTCATTTATTAAATGCTAACCCTGATGGCGCAGTGCAAATAATTGATGCTTCAGAAGCTAAAGAATCTGGTGATGGTTATTACCTAAAGGCAATTGCTGCAGCTAGATCAAAAAATAAAGAAAACCTTATCTCAAACTTAAAAAGCGCTATTGAAGCAGATGGTTCATTTAAGACAAAGGCCGCAGGTGATGCAGAGTTTATGGAATTTAGAGAGGATACAGATTTTACGGGCTTGGTAAATTAAAAAGATTGTTATATTTGAACAGAAATAAATTCAATTAATAAATTAAAACAAATAAAAATGAAAAAAGTTTTAACTTTAGTAACAGTTGTTGCATTTGCAGCATCTTTCACTGCGTGTAAAAAAGACAGAACTTGTGTATGTCCAGATGATCCATCTGATCAAGAGTTTCAAACTGGTAAAATGAGTGCTTCAGACGCTGAAACTTACTGTGATTCTTGGGATAACTGGTATGACAATGCTGGTCAAGACAGTGACTGCTCACTAAAATAAGAGATTGAAAAATCTAAAAAAGCCACTTCATTAGAAGTGGCTTTTTTTTTGCCAAAGATTCAGTAACCTTGCACAATATGAAGGTAGTAATTATCATTCGAATTTTATTGGGAGCCATGTTTATGTTCTCCGGTATCATCAAGTTATACCCCATAGAAACATTCGAGCTATCCTTTGTCGATTTGGGTGTTGCGTCTTGGAGCTTTGCTCCGTTTATGGCAAGGTTGTTAATTTGCATAGAAGTTGGTGTTGGAGCTTTGCTGATAGTTGGAGCTTGGAAAAAAAGAATATTGCAAATTGCATTGGGTTTATTAGGTCTTTTCACACTATACCTGATTTATTTGTTAGTTGCAAAGGGAAATGATGTTAACTGTGGCTGTTTTGGAGAAGCTATTCCAATGACTCCAATAGAATCTTTATTGAAGAACGCTTTGTTTGCTGCAATGTGCATAGTACTTGTTCTATTTGATAAGGTTAGGGAGACCTTAAAGTGGCAAACTTGGGTTGGGGCTTTTTTAATACTCTTTTCAATAGCAATCCCTTTTGTATTAAATCCAGTGAAGTTATCCGATAATTTACATGCTTCCGTAGAACCTTTTGAATTCGATATTACTGACATACCTAAGCATTTTATTGATGGTGATTCTCTTGCCTTAAGCGATGGAGAAGCTATTGTTGCTTTTTTCAGCGTGAGTTGTAAACACTGTAAAAATGTTGCTTATAAATTGTCAATTGCCCAAGAGAAATATGATTTGCCACGAATTGTAACTGTTTTTATTGGGAAGGAAGAGAAGCTGCCAAATTTTTGGAAGGATTCAAATAGTAACTTTCCACATGTCTTTTTTAAGGATAAAAGAGTATTTAAAATAACTAGTGGAAAGTTTCCTACAATTATGCACATTAAAGAGGGTTTAGTAATAAATCATTGGACTGGAAGTACTCTTACTTATGAGGAGATAGAAAAACTTTCACTTCGATAGAAGTTTAATGAAAAAGAATACATTTGCTTATCTAAAATTGATGTTATGAAAAAATTTGTTGTATTTGGTTTAGTTCTAGTTTCTGTATTGGCTTTCTCTAGCTGCAAGAAAACTACAATATGTACATATACAGATTCCGAAACAGGTGTTGTTTCAACAGATACGATTAATACAGCCAACGTTCTTCATAAAGATGCGGTTAATCAGCATACAAAAAACGGCTGGAGCTGCGATTAACTCTTTACCATTTCCCAAAGCACAATACCAACACTTACCGAAATATTCAGTGAATGTTTTGTTCCGAATTGAGGAATTTCTATTACAATATTTGATAGATCAACAACTTCTTGACTAACACCATTAACTTCATTACCAAAGACTAGTGCAAGGGGGACGGACGGTTTGTCCAGCTTATTTAACATTATAGCATTAGAAGTTTGTTCTACTGACGCGATTTTATAGCCCTGCTCTTTCAAATTTAATACGCAATCTATTGTCGTAGGATAATGCTCCCAATCAACAGATTCTGTAGCTCCAAGGGCAGTTTTTTGAATTTCCCTATGAGGCGGTTTAGCTGTTATGCCGCAGAGACAAATTTTTTCAATTAAAAAAGCATCACATGTCCTAAATGCAGAGCCAATATTACTAAGGCTTCTAATGTTGTCTAGAATAACAATTATTGGCAGTTTTTTAGCCTGCTTAAATTCTGTTAGTGTGGCTCTTCCAAGCTCTTCGTTTCTTAATTTCTTGTTCATAAGTGATGATAACTTCAAAAGGCAAAGCTATAACTTCAGCGGTCAACTTCATATTTTTACTTTTTATCCCGATAATAATGGCAACTAAAGAGAAGAAACAGGCTAAGGTTACACCCCTAATGAAGCAATATTTTGCTATTAAGGCCAAACATCCAGATGCTTTGTTGTTATTCCGTATTGGTGATTTTTATGAGACGTTTGGTGAAGACGCTATAAAGGCATCTAAGGTGCTTGGAATCGTTCTTACCGCAAGGAACAATGGAGGAGAGAAGCTAGAGCTTGCAGGCTTCCCTCATCATTCTGTAGACACCTATTTACCTAAATTAGTTCGCGCAGGAATGCGAGTTGCTATTTGCGAACAATTGGAAGCTCCATGCAAGGGGAAAAAAATTGTTAAAAGGGGAGTTACAGAATTGGTAACACCAGGTTTATCAATGAGCGACAAGGTACTCGATCACCGTGCCAATAATTTTTTAGCTGTTGTGCACTCCGATAAAAAGCAATCGGGCGTGGCTTTTCTAGACTTATCCACAGGTGAATTTTTAATTGCCCAAGGATCGGTTTCTTATTTAGATAAATTACTTCAGAGCTTTAGTCCCGCCGAGGTATTGTATCAGAGAAATAAAGACGTTGATTTCGTGAAT
The DNA here is from genome assembly GCA_018669945.1 of Flavobacteriales bacterium. Taxonomy (GTDB): domain Bacteria; phylum Bacteroidota; class Bacteroidia; order Flavobacteriales_G; family NORP312; genus NORP312. The sequence continues at coordinate 10,739 of JABHTA010000044.1, read as the reverse complement.
AGTTATGGGGACAAATTTCACACATATTGTCTTGAAGATTGGGTGTTTACTAGAGAGTTTGCTGAAGATATTTTGTTAAAACATTTTAAAACAAATTCTCTAAAGGGTTTTGGAATTCAAGAAATGCACGTAGCTATTATTGCGGCTGGAGGCGCGCTACATTATTTAGCAGAAACTGAGCATAAACAAATAGGGCATATTACTTCAATTTCTCGCATCGAAGAGGAAAAATATGTCTGGCTAGATAAGTTCACCATACGTAATCTAGAATTATTCAATTCGCCTAATGAGGGGGCAACCACATTATTGGAGGTGATAAACAAAACGATTTCCCCTATGGGAGCGCGGATGCTAAAACGTTGGATGGCGCTACCTTTAAAAAATATAAGCGCGATTCAGAATCGATTAAATGTTGTTGAGTATCTTAAAGACCATTCTGAGCTTAAAGAAAATTTAGCAGTAAATATTAAAGAGGTTGGGGATTTAGAACGTTTGATTTCAAAAGTATCTGTAGGCAGAATTACTCCAAGAGAAGTTGTTCAGCTGAAACGTGGATTAAATGCTATTCAGCCAATTAAAGTCGCATGTATCAATTCTTCTAATGATGAGCTGAAGAAGGTTGGCGATCAACTTAACTTATGTGAGTTCATCAGAGATAAGATTGAGAAAGAGATTAATGAAGACGCACCTTTTCTGGTTAATAAGGGTAACGTAATTAAGGAAGGAGTATGTAAGGAGTTAGATGAATTAAGAACCATTGCGTTTTCGGGGAAAGATTATTTAGTTCAAATTCAACAAAGGGAAATTGAAAACACGGGCATCTCTTCTTTGAAAATCGGATTTAATAATGTGTTTGGCTATTTTCTAGAAGTAACCCATGCCCATAAAGATAAAGTTCCTGAAGACTGGATTAGAAAGCAAACGCTAACATCTGCCGAGAGATATATTACAGAAGAGCTAAAGGAGTACGAGACTAAAATATTAGGGGCTGAGGATAAGATCCAGGCATTAGAAACAAGATTGTATAACGAGCTTGTTTTGGGTTTGGTTGATTATGTAATACCTGTTCAGAGTAATGCAAATCTAATCGCACAACTAGATTGCCTGCTTTCATTTGCTACGCTTGCCATCGAGAATAATTATTCTAAACCTAAAATTGATGAAACTCACGATATTGATATAATTGGCGGTAGGCATCCAGTAATTGAACAGCAGCTGCCAATAGGGGAGCCATATGTACCAAATGATGTGTATTTGGATATTGAGAAGCAACAGATAATTATGATTACGGGACCGAACATGGCCGGGAAGTCTGCCTTGTTGAGGCAAACTGCATTAATAGTGCTCTTAACTCAGATGGGAAGCTTTGTGCCTGCAAATCAAGCGAGAATTGGCGTGGTTGATAAAATATTTACTCGAGTAGGAGCTTCGGATAATATCTCGTTAGGCGAATCGACATTTATGGTTGAGATGAACGAGACAGCTAGTATTTTGAATAATTTGTCGGATAGAAGCTTGGTTTTATTAGATGAAATTGGTAGAGGTACTAGCACTTATGATGGCGTTTCAATCGCTTGGGCGATCGCTGAATTTATTCATGAAAACAAGTTAAAAGCAAAAACGCTTTTTGCTACTCACTATCATGAATTAAATGAGATGACTAATTCCTTTAAAAGAATTAAGAATTACAACGTGGCGATTAAAGAAATTAATAACCGCATTATTTTCTTGAGAAAATTGGTGTCTGGGGGAAGTGAACACAGTTTCGGTATTCATGTAGCAGAGATGGCGGGTATGCCGGCTAAAGTTATCAAAAGAGCAAATAATATATTGAAACAATTGGAGACTAAAACTACGGCAGAACAAAGTAATAAAAGCAATTCTAAAATTAAGTCACAAGAAACCGAAGATTTCCAATTAAGCTTTTTTCAGTTAGATGACCCAGTACTTTCTCAGATAAAAGATGAGCTGTTAAGTCTTGATATAAACACCCTTACACCTGTTGAGGCGTTGATGAAATTAAATGAAATCAAAAAACTAACAGGAGGTTGATACACATTGTAAAAAAATCATATTTTTGCCACCCATTGCGAAAGTAGCTCAGCTGGTAGAGCACGACCTTGCCAAGGTCGGGGTCGCGGGTTCGAATCCCGTCTTTCGCTCAGTTCTTTAAAATAATCCCGATTTATCGGGATTGTTTTTTTACAGTATTTATCAGTTTGAATGTTGCCCGAGTGGTGGAACTGGTAGACACGCAGGACTTAAAATCCTGTGACCATTGCGGTCGTGCCGGTTCGACCCCGGCCTCGGGTACTCACAAAGCCGAAGATTCTGTCTTCGGCTTTTTTATTGGGTAAAACATAGGTAAAACATTTTCATGCGTTTACAAGAAAAGAATTAAGAGTGGACATATTGGAAATGTTGACCATCGTTTGTTTGATTCTGCCGCATTAATTTCTGCAAGAGTAAATGTAGGTAATTTTGAATTTCTAAATCTAGCATTATGTTAAGCATCACGGTTCTGTCGCATTAATCTGATTTCCACCCAATAAATCTATTTCTACATTCAATTAAGCGGCCAATGACAGAAAAGTTTTGAAATGGCTGGACCTGGAATCTGCTATTTGATTCTTCCTAATAATGCTGATAACTTCTATTCCCGACAGCGTCCTTTGGGCTGACTCGAACTCCTTGAAGCCCGTATCAATTGCAATCCTTCGTTTTATGTTTCGGTGGTCTTGCTCCACAATGTTATTGAGGTACTTGCATTGTCTTACCTTGATGTTCTGTTTCCAGAAACTGTTCCTGTTCACCGTTTTAATGGCTGTATAGTTGGACCCGCTTTTATCAATGTTAATCACTCTTGGCTTCCCGTTGTTGCCAATGGCTTTGTTGAAGAACTTCTGTGCTGAACCTTTCATTCTTCGCTTGGTCAAGAGGAAGTCAACGGTGTTGCCATACTTGTCTACAGCACGATATAGGTAGCGGTCTTTTCCACCAACTTTGATATAGGTCTCATCCATTCTCCAGCTGGAGGAAACTTTGTGTTTTCTTCTATTCATGTTGGCCTCAACCATTGGCGAAAACTTAAATACCCAGCGTTGAATTGTGGAATGGTCAACGCTTACACCACGGATTTGCATTAGTTCTTCAACATCACGATAGGAGAGGGTGAATCGAAGTTTGAAGTAGACTGCTTGAAGGATAACGAAACGAGGGTATCTGTGATGCTTGAACATTGTGTACGAGTTTGGTGTTCAAATTTATGTATCTTTATCTTTGATGAAATAATGCGACAGAACCCACTAACGTATGGATATATATCTCAAAAATATATATAAAGAGTTTCGCCAAAAATTAAAATTGGTTTTTACATTAATTTTACCCCAAACCAAAAACATGTTAAACCGATTAAATAGGGGAGTGCAATGTTGATTACTTTGTCACATATATTTAAGTGAATTTATGTCGGCCAAAAAGTTTGAACTTTCCCGTGCTGACGTCGCACTCCCGTCCAGACCGCTAAATCGTTGAGAAAACGAGAGAAGCACAGCGAAAAGGCCCCTTAATTGGGGCTTTTTTTATGGAATATATTTTTGTCTAAATCATTGAGGGTGTCAAAAACTGATAACCATCAGTTTTTCCTTTGATTACTATCATTCATCAGTTTCTTGAATAGTCGAACCTTTGAGCAGAGAGAGTTTACTAAACCAATTAATTATGAAAAGAGTCATTATTCCAACCGATTTTTCGCTAGCAGCAATAAATGCGGCGATTTTTGCTTTTGATTTATATAAAAATAAAAAAGTAGAATTCTACTTAGTTCATGCATATCAAATACCCTATACAATGCCCGAAATTGTACCGGTCGGAGGTGAAATGATTCAACAAGAGCTAAAAACAACCTTGAATAAGGAGGTAGATAAACTTAAACAGTTTACAAAATATTCGAAACTTTCAATTAAGCCTATTTTGAAATTTGGTAACCCAGGAGTTTGTATTTCGGAGCTTGTCAAAGAGCTAAAGGCTGATTCTGTTGTATTAGGTACTACAGGTGCTTCGAATCTAAAAGACGTGTTTTTTGAAAGTAGCGCCTTTGATATTGTAGAAGCGGTTGAATGCCCTGCTTGGGTCATTCCAATTGAAGCAAGATTTGAATCATTAAGAAATTTGATGTTTGCAGCTGATTTTATAGCGATGCAAAATAAAAACGTATTAGCTCCTTTAGTTGACTTGGCAACTGACCGAAATTCATTTGTTCAAATATTAAATGTGTATGATACTGAAAATGATGGAGATATCGAACAAGAAGGTATAACGTTTTTTAAAACGCTACAGCAAAACAAGATAGACCACGGCTATAAGTTAATTCATCAAAAGGAATCAGTAGAAGATACACTTTTGGACTATGTTAAACAGAATGAAACAGACCTTTTGATATTGGTAAAAAGACATTACGGCTTTATAAAAAGCCTATTTCATCACAGTGTTACTAGAGGTATGACGTTTCATGCTGATGCGCCAATTCTTGTATTGCACGACAATGAATAGGTAGATCGAATGATAAACGAGGTTGATATTCCAATTTTAAGATATAACTAAAATGAATAATTATGGATTCTAAACAACAATTATACAGTGCTCTTGGTCAAGTAGCATATGCTATGGCCATGGCCGACGGAGAGGCTCAACGAGAAGAAAAAGACAAGTTTCATAAGGTGATTAAGGAGGCAGTTAAGAAACATGATATAGATTACGATATAGCCGATGTGATATTTCAGATACTTGATAGAGATCATATGGATGTTGAAACAACCTACGCTTGGGCGATTAATCAATTTAAATTAGGAAGTAATCGGTTAACAGATGAACTAAAAGAGACGATGGTTAAAATTCTAGTTGACGTGGCTAAAGCATACGCACCAGTTGAGGTTGAAGAAATGAATTTATTGGAAAGATTTGAAAAAGACTTGGATGAAATTCAAGACAACTTGACGTACTAAATGCAATTGTTTATTGCCTCTTCTCAGTCTAAAAAGGTTGAAAGTGTATGTTATCACTGTGGTGAAGATTGCGATACTGAAGTTGTTAAGTTTGAATCTCACAATTTCTGCTGTAATGGTTGTAAAACTGTTTACGAATTGCTCGATCAGAATGGTTTGTCCGATTATTATGCGCTAGAGGAGCAACCAGGTAATTCATTAAAAACTCCTAGGCATGTGGATCAATTCGAATATCTTGATAATGAGGAGATAGCAAATCAACTACTCGACTTTAAGGATGAAAAGCGAAGTAAAGTAACTCTGTTTGTTGCGTCAATACGTTGTAGTTCTTGTATCTGGTTGCTAGAGAATTTACATCGGTTACAGCCTGCGGTGGTTTTTAGCAGGGTGAATTTTGTAAAAAAAGAAGTCTACATAACCTTTAGTAAAATGATAACCCTTCGGGAAATTGTAGAGTTAGTTACATCATTAGGGTACGAACCAAAAATCACGTTAAAAGGTATCGAACAAAAAGAGAAAGAAGCAGATAAACCGTTGTTGTATAAAATTGGCGTTGCTGGCTTTTTTGGAGGAAACATTATGATGCTCTCTTTTCCAGAATATTTTGGTGATAAGACTTTTTTTGGGAGTGAGTTTCAGCATTTTTTCGGGTATGTGAGTCTTATGCTAAGTATACCTGTATTGTTGTACAGCAGTAGCGACTATTTTAAATCAGCTTTTGTTGCTATACGGAATCGAACGACCAATATCGATGTTCCTGTTTCATTAGGCATACTGGCAATTTTTGCACGAAGTACCTACGAAATTGTTACCCAAACAGGGTCGGGGTATATGGATTCTTTGGCTGGTTTAGTGTTCTTTCTGTTGGTAGGTAAGTGGTTTCAATCAAAAACGTATCAAGCATTGAGTTATGACCGGGATTACAAATCTTATTTTCCTGTAGCTGCATCAGTGTTAAAAGGTGGAAGTCATCAACAAGTACCCATAGAGGAATTAGAAAAGGGCGACATAGTTAGAATAAAAAATAGTGAAGTTATTCCCGCTGATTCGGTATTGATAAGTACTTCGGCGAACATAGATTACAGTTTTGTTACAGGTGAATCTGTACCTGTAGGTAAACGCGAAAATGATTCGTTATACGCCGGGGGTAAACAGGTAGGCGCATCAATTGATATACGTATTGAGAAAAAGGTTTCTCAGAGTTATTTAACGCAGCTATGGAATCAACAGGCATTTCGGAAGAATAACGATCAACAATTATATAGTGTGATCGATACCGTAAGCCAGTATTTTACGGTAGGGATAATCCTTGTTGCCGTAATAACAGGTGCCGTCTGGTATTTTATCGATGCTTCACAAGTTTTGAATACGGTGACAGCAGTACTGATCATTGCATGTCCTTGTGCCTTGGCGTTAACGCTGCCGTTTGCATTTGGAAATGCACTGCGTTCCTTTTCTAAAAAAGGACTTTATTTAAAAGGCCCAGAAATAGTCGAAGAGCTATCAAAGGTAAATACAGTAGTATTTGATAAAACGGGAACGTTAACGAAGGGTAATGCGCAGGATGTATCTTATCATGGAGGCTCATTATCTGGCGGAGAACTACGACTTGTAAAATCGTTGACAACACATTCAGGTCACCCGTTAAGCAAAGCAGTTTTTGATTCAATAGTTTCTGACGAAATTGAAGTAACTAATTTTCGGGAGTATGAAGCGAAAGGAATTGAAGCGGTAATAAATGGTAAGTTGGTGAAAATGGGCTCCGCTAATTTTTTAAGAAGGCAGTTAAATTCAAATGATGCGTCGCATGTACATCTTCAAATAGATGGTGGGTATAGAGGGTGTTTCGTTGTTAAAAGTAGTTATAGAGAAGGATTAAAAGAACTTCTAAATGAGCTAAAAACCAATCAAAAAATTTACTTGCTCTCAGGAGATAATGAAACTGATAAAGATGTGCTGGCTCAATGGTTTGATTTGAAAAACATGCATTTTAATCAAACACCCAGACAAAAGTTAGATTTTATTGAACAGCTTAAAGCCAGTGGAGAATGTGTAATGATGATAGGTGATGGATTGAATGATGCCGGAGCCTTAAAAGCGGCAACCATAGGGGTGGCAATAACCGATGATATTTACAATTTCACACCATCCAGCGATGCAATTCTAAGCGCTAAACAATTTAAAAGCTTGCTGCAATTTTTGATTTTTTCGAAACAAACACTGGCTGTAGTTCGGGTGAGTTTCATAATTTCTCTTACTTACAATATTGTTGGTCTGTCATTTGCCGTGCAGGGAGTATTATCACCTTTAGTGGCTGCAATCTTAATGCCGTTAAGCTCTATTACTGTAGTTATATTTATTACGGTTGTCATTAATTATTTGTCAATCAAGGCATTAGGTAAATAGGCTATTTCCTCTTTTTCTTAACATGATTTAAATCAGTTTTAGTACTGCTTGAGGTCAATATTTATCTCTTCATACTGCTATTTCTTTGTCTTAAAGAAGGAAGGAGATGAGTGTAATATATATTCTAATGGCAGTAAGTTTTGTAGTGGCGTTAGGATTTCTTATTGCCTTTATCTGGACCATTAAATCAGGGCAATTAGATGATGATTATACGCCATCTGTACGAATGCTTTTCGATGATGAACTTAAAAATCAAACAAAATCAAAATCATAAAACATGGAACTTGAAAAATTTTCATACGACAACAAGACCGTAAGAAATTTCCTATATGCTACAACTGCATTTGGAGTAATCGGAATGATTGTCGGTCTTTTAATTTCGCTTCAACTGGCATTTCCAGAATGGTTCAGAGATGTTCTGAATATGCCCATTTTAACTTTTGGTAGGCTGCGCCCATTGCATACGAATGCAGTAATATTTGCTTTTGTTGGTAATGGATTGTTTGCGGGAATTTATTATTCGCTACAACGGTTGCTTAAAACGAGGATGTATAGTGATACACTTAGTTCTATAAATTTTTGGGGTTGGCAGTTGATTATTCTCTCTGCTGTTATTACGTTGCCATTGGGATATACAAGTGGTAAAGAATACGCAGAATTAGAATGGCCAATTGATATTGCCATCACTCTTATATGGGTGGTATTTGGGTGGAACATGTTTGGTACTATTATTAAGCGTAGAGAAAGACACCTTTATGTGGCGATATGGTTTTACATTGCAACGTTTGTTACTGTAGCGATGTTGCATATTGTAAACTCATTTGAGTTACCAGTTGGGTTCTTGAAAAGTTATTCATGGTATGCAGGGGTTCAAGATGCTTTGGTGCAATGGTGGTATGGTCATAATGCGGTGGCATTTTTCTTAACCACACCTTATTTGGGGTTGATGTATTACTTTATTCCGAAGGCAGCCAATAGACCTGTTTACTCGTATAGACTTTCTATAATTCACTTTTGGGCGCTGATATTTATCTATATCTGGGCGGGCCCTCATCACTTGCTATATACCGCTTTGCCAGATTGGGCACAATCAATTGGTGTTGTATTCTCAATCATGCTTATCGCACCATCGTGGGGGGGTATGCTGAACGGGCTATTAACATTAAGAGGAGCATGGGATAGAGTTCGAGAGAACGCCACGCTTAAGTTTATGGTAGTTGCGGTTACCTGTTATGGTATGGCAACATTCGAAGGCCCTATGATGGCGTTAAAAAATATTAACGCCATCAGTCACTATACCGATTGGACTATTGCCCATGTTCATATTGGGGGACTGGGATGGAACGGTTTCTTGACTTTCGGAATGCTCTATTTCTTAATCCCTAAAATGTGGAGAACGAATTTGTACTCTAAAAAATTAGCAGATTTCCACTTTTGGATTGGTACCCTAGGAATAATTTTCTGGGCATTACCTATGTACTGGGCGGGATTTACACAGAGTTTAATGTGGAAAGAGTTTACAGTAGAAGGGTTCTTAAAATACCCAAACTTCTTAGAAACAGTAACTCAACTTAAACCAATGTACGCATTACGCTCCTTCGGTGGTTTGTTGTACTTAATAGGTGCTTGTGTGATGGTTTATAACCTTGTTAAAACAGCATTGATGGGCAGCTTCTTGGCAAACGAAGAAGCTGAAGCTCCAGCACTAGAAGCAGAGTACAAACCTCACGCAAAAGAAGGGTGGCACAGGTGGATTGAAAGAAGACCGATTCAGATGTTGGTATTCAGTTTAATTGTTGTTGCTATTGGTGGAGTAATAGAAATCGTCCCCACCTTTTTGATCGAGTCGAATGTTCCGACAATAACAGCGGTGAAACCGTATACACCATTAGAATTACAGGGTAGAGATATTTACATTGAAGAGGGATGCTATAACTGTCACTCACAGATGATTCGACCTTTCCGTTCAGAGACAGAGAGGTACGGTGAATATTCGAAAGCAGGAGAATTCGTGTATGATCACCCATTTCAATGGGGTTCTAAAAGAACAGGTCCAGATATACATAGAATTGGTGGAAAGTATCCAGACAGTTGGCATTACAACCACATGTTAGACCCTGAGATTATGTCACCAGGAACGCTAATGCCTCCTTACCCATGGATGATGGAAAACGAGATAGATACTGCTTCTACGAAAGTGAAAATTGAAGCAATGATAACGCTCGGTGTTCCGTACCCCGAAGGTTATGGAAGTGTTGCAAATGCTGATTTACTTGACCAAGCACAGGGTATCGCTGATAACTTGAAAAGGGATGGAATTGAAGTAGAAGGCAACAAGGATATAATCGCCCTTATAGCTTATCTACAACGATTAGGAACTGATATTAAAGCTAAACCAGCACAACAATAATTAAAACGAAACGACATGTTGAAATTTGTAAAACATCATATGGAAACGATAGCAGGAATCGAAATCTATCCGATAATTTCCTTCATCATATTCGGTTTGTTCTTTGTTGGAATGGCGATTTGGGTTTGGAAAATGGATAAAGGTCAGATTTCGAACCTTGAGAATATTCCTTTAAAAGATGGTATTAACGAGAAATAATGAAGACTATGAACATTAAACCGAAACAAAAAAGCAGGTTGCCACGAAGTAAGGGGCTCTTACTTGCTGGGATTATGATTGTAGGGGTGAGTTCTACAGCTCTTGCTGCGGATGCCGTGGTTAATCAACCTATGCTAAATGACACAGGAATTGCGTTGGCATTTATGTCGTTAATGATATTGCAAATTATCATTATCACCGTCGTGGCAGATTCTATTAAAAATCTCGCAGGTTCCAAAAGCTTATGGCTTACTGCAAAAAAGAGAGATTCTGATGAAAAACCAGGTGGAAACAATGTTGTAATAACGTTAATTATTTTGCTTGGTTTTTCGATGTTGTCGAACAATTTGTTTGCTGCAGGTGAAACTATAAACGAACCTCTAATTGTATTGTCCGATACGCTGTATTGGATGCTGATTGGAATCAACGTATTGTTATTTGGCTTGTTGATGTACTTGTTGTCGATTCTTAAAGGAATGATAAAATTGTTGCAAGGTGAAGAAGCAGGTGAGGCAACAGATTCTGTAATGGACAAATTAACAGACGCCGTAGCGATTGAAGATGAGGCAGAGATTATGATGGATCATGAATATGATGGTATTCGTGAGCTAGATAACAATCTTCCACCATGGTGGGTATATATGTTCTACATCACAATTATTTTCGGAGTGGTTTACATTGTTCATTACCACATATCTCCAATCAAAATGTTTGAGAAGGTA